>NZ_JADRGN010000011.1:0-53938 GCF_018206105.1 Porphyromonas levii | reverse complement strand
ACACTAGCCCGTTGTCGAAAAATGGGGAGTACTATATACCTTCCCGATATGTTTCATGGTTGTACTTGGATATTATTTGCTTTGGGACATCAAGAAGAAGTACATTACTCGGAACCTTTGTCTTCTGTCGATTGGTGACGATCCATTGCTTATCGTTCATTGTCACAATATTATCTGGTTTCAGATTGGCGACATCAATGTAGGCAAGCCCCGTAAAACAAGAAAATAAGAATATATCCCTTACAACTTCGAGTCTTTTAATATGGGAGAGGTCTTTGTCAGCCATAATTGCTAACTCTTCTTCCGAAAGGAATCCTCTATCTACCGGTTTAGCATGAAAGTGAATGTCGAGAAATGGGTCATGTAAGATATAGCCTCGTTTTTGAGCATAAATAGTCATTGTTTTCAGAAGCTTCAATTTTTTCTGTGCTGTGTTGTGGGCAATATTTAGCTTTGACTTCAGGTAAAGCTCAAAATCTTCTACAACTGAGGGTGTGAATTCAATAATAGCCAAATCACTCTTGTGATATTCGGCACTTAGAAAATCTCCAAACTGTCTAGTTACTAAGTCGTACTTTTGATAAGTAGCCTTAACCATCGACTTCCCAACTTGTTGAGAGATACCCTCATTGTACTTTTCAAATATCGGGATAATGGAGCTGAACTCCTTGTCATACCCTAAGAATTTAGCCTTAAAAGACTCAGCTGTCAAGTCTTCTTGAAACTCACACTTTCTAAAGAGTTCTTGTGCAGCTGCAGACAGAGAGTCTAAAGAAGCATTAACTTCAATGGCTTCTGCTGTTCTTCCTTTTGCCCTGCTGGTCTGGTTACTCCATAGGGTCTTCTTTACAGCCAGTCGAGTAGACCCAAGGTTCGCCATACCACCGTTGATGTTAACTCGCATCATTATTGATGATTTTCCCTCTTTGTTCTCGTAGTTTGAGCGTAGGTAGTAGGACACCTTAAATTGATTCTTCATGTCACTTAATTTTAATGTAGCACTAAGAGTCTTTTATGTAGCAAAAACATGGTTTATTGCTACAGTTTTTCACCCTCTCGAATTGCCACAAAGTTAGTAATAAAGTCTCTGAAAGATAGCGAGTTGTAGTATTCAATTTGGTATTCATTTTGTAGTCATTGCTACAATTTCAGGTCGTGCATTTTTTGTGTAGCAGAAAATGTAGCAGAAAAGTGGTCTATTGATGACTATGTAACCCCCACAAAAGATATTCAGTGGTATGCACTGAAATAAGAAAAGTCGCTGTAAAGACCTGCTTTACAACGACTTTTCGATTGATTTTGAAGCCTCGTTTGACTACTCTCGTAAGTCACTTTTTAGCTTCTTGCGGTATGGACGGGACTCGAACCCGCGACCCCCTGCGTGACAGGCAGGTATTCTAACCAGCTGAACTACCACACCGTTTGCTGATTGCTCTTCTCTGAGGTTTGCTCGGCAAAGATAGCAAGGATTTTCAATACGACCAAATATATCGGCAAATATTTTATCTCAATTGGTAGATTGGGGAGCATTCGCCACGCTTGAGGACCTTGAGTAAGAGTCCGTCGGCTTCCCAATCGTAGTGTTCTCTGAACTTCTGCCGAAGTGTCTCAAGTGCCAATTCTGGACTATTATTCTCTCCACTAAGGTGGCAGAGAGCGAGGAAGCGCACTTCTTTGTGGAGATACTGCACAAGTATATGGGACGCCTCGTGGTTGCTGATATGTCCTTCTCCGCTCACTATTCGCTCTTTGAGGTAGTAGGGATAGGATCCGCTCAGTAGCATCTCACGATCGTAGTTGCTCTCAAATACCAAGTAGTTAGCTCCCTTTATCTCTTCTATGATAGTCTCTGTAACCTTCCCAATGTCAGTAACGAGGGTGAACCGACCCACTGGTGTATCTACGGCATACCCTACATTCTGGGTAGAATCGTGCGGAACCTCGAAGGAGCGAATAGACATCTCGCCTATCTGCACCCTATTACCTATCTCTGTGCTCTTGAGGTAAGCACTGAGCTCTGCACTCGCATATCGGTGGTATAATAGCGCCCTAGAAACCTCAGGCGCTGCGTATATTGTCCATTGGTATTTGTGGGCAAGCCGAACGGCTGCACGTGTATGGTCAGCATGGTCATGGGTGATAAATATCCCTTGCACATGACTTATATCTATGCCTTGCTCCCTTACAATCTGTTGGAACTTCCGAATGCCCAAACCTGCATCTATAAGGATGCTCTTATCTCGATACGTAAGTATCCCACAGTTTCCACAACTTCCACTACTCAGGCTCACGAAAGTAAGATCTGAAGCCTCCTGCTCCTGCCTAAATAGTGGTCCGAGCACCTCTTCCTCCATTACATTGTAAATTCACCACGGAGGTCAACCCCCATCCAATGCTTGACCTCCTCGCTACTCTTATACTTCCCTAGTAGATACATCAGCTTGGCAAGTGCTGCCTCAGCGGTCATATCATAGCCACTTAGCACACCCGCATCTAGGAGGGTACGCCCTGTCTCGTAACGCTCCATCTGCACCTTGCCCCTTTGGCACTGAGTGACATTGACAATCACAATACCCTGCGCTACCGCCCACTTTATTAGGTTGATAAAGCATGCATTGGAGGGTGCATTGCCGCTACCAAAGGTCTCAAGAACTATCCCCCTAAGCCCTGGAGCGCTAAAGCAAGTCTTCATAACCTCTGGGCTTAGTCCTGGGAAGAGCTTCATCAGGAGCACATGGTTATCCAATTCGGTATGACTATTGAGCTTGTCCTCTGGATAGGGAAGCATAACGCTTCTTGAGAACTTAATATCAATCCCCACATCCGCCAGATTGGGGTAGTTAGGAGATTGGAAAGCGAGGAAGTGATCGGCGCTTGTCTTTGTAGAGCGATTACCCCGGAGGAGCTGGTTATTAAAGAATACACAGACCTCATTCACCGCTGCTTTTCCACAGGCCTCTTTGGATGCGGCTATCTCGAGAGCCGTGAGGAGATTTTCCTTACCATCCGTACGTAGTTTCCCGATAGGCACTTGCGAACCTGTTAGAATCACAGGCTTATTTAGGTTGTCGAACATGAAGCTGAGCCCCGATGCGGTGTATGCCATAGTATCTGTACCATGGAGCACAACAAAGCCATCATAGCTATCATAGTGCTCAAGAATGATATCAGCAATACACTGCCATAACTCTATGCCAGCATCACTTGAGTCCTGCGGAGGGTCAAATGTGATGGCATCTATCCCAAAAGGGAGTTGATTAATCTCCTGTACATGCTCCGTTACATATGCGAAATCGCAAACCTCAAGACTCTTGGTCGCAGGGTTTTCGAGCATACCAATAGTCCCTCCCGTATATATTAGGAGTACATGTATACCGTTGGAGGATGGGTTTGTGGTCTTAATCTCCATAGTCCTTATCTTATAGTCATAACGCCTACAAATATACAAAATATGTTATAGCTTACAATACTACTAGTGTAACCGCCATAATCATCATTCCACCAATAAGTCCGAGAATCGCATGGTGGTGCTTACCATAGCGCTCTGCAGCAGGCAGGAGCTCGTCTAGAGATATATAGACCATAATACCTGCAATCATTGCGTTTAGTAGTCCAAATAAGCTGGGGCTGAGGAAAGGGCGCAATAGCAGGTAGCCCACGACAGCACCAAGGGGCTCGGCTAGTCCGCTACCAAATGAAATCCAAAATGCCTTGGCTTTCTTGCCTGTTGCATAGTAGATAGGGATAGATACCGATATTCCCTCGGGGATATTATGGATAGCTATCGCTATTGCTATAGGTAGTCCAAGCATGGGGTTATCCAGAGCCGTAAGGAAAGTAACCATGCCCTCTGGGAAGTTGTGGATAGCGATGACCAGTGCAGATATCATCCCTGTGCGCATCAGTTTACTAGTAGAAGTAGGATTGGGGTTGACCTGCTGCAAATCCTCTATTTCGTGAATCTCGTGCGGATTATCTCGCTCCGGCACCAGGAAGTCTATCACCATTATCAGTGCAATACCTCCGAAGAAAGCTAGCATAGTATAGAGCTGCCCCTTGGTAGCTCCATAAAGTTCGCTCATGGCACTCACAGACGTAGCATACAGCTCTACGAATGAGATATAAATCATCACCCCGGCGGAGAGCCCCAGCGAGGTAGAGAGCAGACTCGTATTGGTGCGCTTGGCAAAAAAAGCAATAGCGCTACCGATACCGGTAGATAGTCCAGCAAATAGGGTGAGTCCTAGGGCTAGCCATACACTATTGTCCATGTTCGTCGTAGCCTATTAGTTGTTGGAGTTTTGGCAGTAGCTGTTCGAGTGCGATGCCATGCGAACCCTTGAGAAGCACCACTGTATCGGGAGCAAAGGGCTGAGCGTCTGACAAGAGTTGACCTATTACTTGCGCGTCTGGATAGTGGGCGATTGTTGCGGGAGCTACTTGGTGAAACTCTTGCCCCACAAGGCGTGCCTCTATCTCGGGGTGTGCCATCAGCCACTCCACTATTGCTCTATGTTCCTCTTGGCTCTCCTTACCTAGTTCTCTCATATCTCCCAGCAGGGCGATACGGTGTGCGCCCTCCGTATTAGCGAGGTTCCGAAGAGCCACCATCATACTCGAAGGATTGGCATTGTACGCATCTGCTATAATCCGCCTACCCTCAGTACCCTGAATGAGCTGTGAACGGTGGTTTGCAGGGCGGTATTCCTCTACCCCCTTTACACAGCTCTCCATATCCAATCCCACAGCTGTAGCGATACTCATCGCAGCCAATATGTTATGAGCATTGTATTCACCTACCAAATGCGTTGCCACAGCGTAGCTCCGCCCTTCGAAGTATACCTTCATAGTAAGGAAAGGTGTATTAGACACCACCTCCCCCCGCATATACCCCTTACCAGACAGCGCCTGAAGCCCAAAGCTCTGTACGTATCCCGTCCGCCACTTCTTGCTCAGTCGTTGGTCGTCACGGTTAAGGACAAAACTCTTACCGCTATTAATGAGGTGGCGATACAATTCACTTTTCGTCTTGAGCACTCCCTCCACGCTACCAAAGCCCTCTAGATGCGCTTTTCCCACATTGGTAATCACCCCTATGGTTGGGCACGCGATATTGCAGAGCTCCTCTATATCTCCTGGGTGGCTTGCTCCCATTTCCACTATAGCTACTCTATGCTGTGGGCGCAACCTAAGTAGCGTAAGAGGTACGCCTATATGATTATTGAGGTTACCTTGGGTATAGAGGGTATCCCAAGCCTGCGTTAAGCAGCTTGCCATTAGTTCCTTAGTGGTCGTCTTCCCATTCGTACCCGTAATACCAATGACAGGAATGTCCTGCCGTTGCATACGGTGGTAGTGCGCCAGCAATTGTAGCGCCAATAGCGTATCCTCCACGTAGATACAGCGCGCATCCTCCTTTGCCAGCTCTGGGCGTGATACCACACAGTACTTTGCCCCCTTGCCAAGCGCAGAGAGGGCATAGCTATTACCATCAAAGTTCTCCCCCTTAAGTGCAAAGAAGAGCGCTCCCTCAGGAACCCTCCTACTATCAGTCGTTACCTCCATACCACACGCCAAGTAGGTGCGGTACAGAAGTTCTATATCGATATTATGGTCGTTAAAATTCATAACATATCTTGTGTATACCACAAAGATACATAAATAGACCTATACTATAGACTTCCCCAAGAGGCTTAGTACCGTCTGACGCTATCGCACGCTCCGTTGTTTAGTAGAAAATGAGTACCTTTGGGTCTGGAGGGTAAGTGTAGATAATCAATTTAATAACAATAATAATAAAGTGAGACAAACTAAGCTATGAGTAAGTCGAACCCAAAGATTAACCAGTATGTAGAGGAGAATAAGGAGCGTTTCCTTGAGGAACTATTTGAGCTGATTCGTATCCCCTCAGTAAGTTCACAGAGTCAGCACAAACCCGATATGGATAGGTGCGCAGAGCATTGGCGAGACCTCCTCCTAAAGAGCGGTATGGATCGTGCCGAAGTGATGCCTACAAAAGGTAACTCTGTAGTGTATGCCGAGAAGAAAGTCAATCCTAAGTATCCTACTGTACTCGTTTATGGTCATTACGATGTAATGCCTCCAGAGCCACTTGAGTTATGGAAGTCGCCAGCTTTTGAACCTGAGGTACGCAATGGCATCATCTATGCGCGTGGTGCCGATGACGATAAGGGGCAGACTATGTGCCAAGTTAAGGGCTTGGAGACTGCCATCAAACTGGATCTTCTGAGGTGTAATGTTAAGGTGATGCTCGAAGGCGAGGAGGAAATAGGTTCCACAAGCCTAGAGGCGTTCTGTAAGAAAAATAAGAAGCTACTCAAGAGCGATTACATCCTTGTAAGCGATACGGGAATGCTGAGCATGAAGCATCCATCCATGACCACAGGGCTTCGTGGACTATGCTACTGGCAGATAGAGGTCACTGGCCCTAACCACGACCTTCACTCTGGTATCTATGGCGGGGCTGTGGGCAATCCACTCAATGAACTGTGTAACATCATAGCCAAGATGCGCGATGAGCAAGGTAGGGTTACTATCCCTGGCTTCTACGATGATGTGGTAGAGCTAACAGAGGCGGATAGGGCTATGACAGAGAAGACGCCTTTCAATGAGCGCAAGTACAAAAAGGAGATAGGAGTGAAGGCGCTCTATGGTGAGGAGGGCTACCACACGCTTGAGCGTACGGGTAGCCGACCAAGCTTCGACCTCTGTGGTATCTGGGGTGGCTATCAGGGCGAGGGTGCTAAAACCATCCTACCAAGCAAAGCCTATGCTAAGGTATCTACTCGATTGGTAGCCAATCAGGATGAGAAGAAGATTGCCCAAGCATTCATCGACTATGTGAAATCACTCGCTCCAGAGCACGTAGAGGTAAAGGTAGAATACCTACATGGCGGTACGCCATACCTATGTCCTAGCGATCTACCTATCTACAAGGTAGCCGAGGAAGCCTATCAGGCGACTTTCGGCAAAAAGCCTCTAGCGGTTCGTTCTGGTGGTAGTATCCCTATCATCGCCACCTTTGAGCGTGTCCTTGGAGTGAAGAGCATACTTATGGGATTTGGACTCGGTAGCGATGCCATCCACTCTCCTAATGAGAACTTCCCATTGGAGAACTTCCACATAGGTATCCGCACAGTAGCTGAGTTCTACGCTAGATATGGACACGATGAGCAAAAGTAAGCTACTAATCAAAAACCCTCTGCACCCCGATGGGGCGCAGAGGGATATCCTAGTGGAGGGCAATAGGATATCAGCTATAGGCGAGGGGCTTGTGACTGAAGGTGCTGAGGTGATAGACGCTAGCCGTATGGCGGTAATGCCTGGGCTGGTCAACTGCCATACCCATGCCGCAATGACCTTTTTCCGTGGCTATGGCGATGATCTCGACCTCATGGACTGGCTCAATAATATGATATGGCCAGTAGAAGCCCACATGGATGAGGAGGATGTGTACATAGGTGCTAAGCTAGCTTGCCTTGAGATGATCAAGAGCGGCACTACGGCGTTTCTCGATATGTATTCTTTCCCTCACGGCACTGCAAGGGCTGTAGACGAGATGGGGCTGAGGGGTAATATCTCATATACCATATTTGATCAGGGCAATTCTAAGCGGGCTGAGCTAGACAAGCGAAACATGGAGCGGTATCTGGAGGAGTTTAAGCGCTACACCGATAGGGTTAGCTTTTCCGTAGGGCCACATGCTATATATACTGTAACGGGTCCTATGCTCCAGTACACCCACGACTTTGCCAAAGCCAATGATGTATTGGTACACCTACACCTCTCTGAGACCAAGGGCGAGGTGGATAATAGCATCAAGGAATATGGCACCACCCCTGTGCGCTACCTTGAGCAACTAGGTGTGCTTTCGCCCAACCTAGTCCTTGCCCACTCCCTATGGATGGATAGCGAGGAGCTACAGATACTAGCAGATCATGGGGTGGCATGTGTACACAACCCCGCTTCCAATATGAAGCTCGCAAGTGGCTACAGATTTAAGCTAGAGGAGATGTGGTCTAAGGGTATTCGTGTAGGTATCGGTACAGATGGCACTTCTAGTAGCAACAACCTAGATATGTTTACCGCCATGAAGCTCACTAGCTTTCTCGCCAAAGCTTGGTCGGGCGACCCCAAGGCGGGCAAAGCTAAGGATGTATTCGACGCAGGTACTTCGGCTGGCGCCAATATCCTAAGACTGGATGCAGGTAAGGTAGAAGTAGGAATGCTTGCCGACCTTGCGCTCCTAGACCTCGACCTCCCCGAGATGACACCTTGCCATGACCTCGTGAGCAATGTAGTCAACTCAGCCAATGGGAGCGCTGTAGATACCCTTATGGTAGATGGAAAGATACTGATGCGCAACCGCAAGGTGCCTAGTGAGGAAGCCATCCTCGCCGAAGCACGAGAGTACACAGAGAGACTATTCGCAAAGAGTAAGCAAAAGAAATAAAGATTATGATGGAGTATAAGCACTACAAAGAGGCAGCGGACTACTTGAGGCCTCTTATCCCCTCGGAGACGAAGGTGGCTATCACGCTAGGCTCAGGACTAGGACAGCTGGTCGATAAGATAGAGAATGCTAGGGTAATCCCCTATAGCGATATCCCCAACTTCCCTAAGTCTACAGCGATTGGGCACAAGGGAAATCTGATTGTGGGCACTTTGGATGGCAGCCCTGTAGTAGCCATGCAAGGGCGTTTCCACTACTACGAAGGGTACCCAATGGATAAGGTGACTTTCCATGTACGGGTATTCAAGCTCCTCGGTATCGAATACCTCTTTGTCTCTAATGCCGCAGGAGGTGTCAATGAGCAATACAAAGTGGGGGACTTGATGATTATCAGGGATCACATTAATCTACTTCCCAATCCTCTGATTGGTCCTAATATGGAGGAGTTCGGACCTAGATTCTCAGACATGACACGCCCTTACGATAGAGAATTGATGGCAAGAGCAGAACAGATTGCACGTAGGCTAGATATCCCACTACACAAGGGTGTCTACCTTGCGGGTACTGGTCCTAGCTACGAAACACCAGCAGAGTACCACTTCTTCAGCATGGTGGGTGCTACGGCAGTAGGGATGAGCACTACACCAGAGGTGATTGTGGCGCGCCATGCCGATATCAAGGTATTCGGTATGTCGGTAATTACCAACGAAGGGTACCACTTCTCGGACGACTTTGTCAATGATGGCGACGATGTTATCCGTGCTGCCAATGCTGCCTCAGAGAAGATGGGCGCTATCTTTACGGAGCTAATCAAGACACTCTACTAAGCCAATTCAGCACCTACTGATACAATAAGAGGCTACGCTAAGGTACTTCCCTAGCGTAGCCTCTTACAGTATCTATGAAAACCTTCCCCCTATAAAAAGAAAAAAGGTGTCTCTCGACACCCCTCAATCCTTCTTTAACCTATAATCTAATACTATTATGAAAAAACCACAGCGCAAAGTTATGCACTATTTTCCATACTTCCAAATAAATCGATGCTAATTAGCGTATAAATAGCTTTTTTAACCATATTTTGATAGAAACAGAGCCTATAATTGACTGATTCGGTACCCTTCGAGGTTATTCAGAGGATACACTACATGCTCCAATTATTGCCCCTCAAGAAAAAAGAAAAAGGTGTCTCACGACACCTCTCAATCCTTCTTTAACCTATAATCTAATACTATTATGAAAAAACCACAGCACAAAGATATACACTTATCCTCTATTCTCCAAATTTTTCAGTGGTATTTCTCGCAAAAAGCCATCTTTTAACTCTTTTATCGCATTTCAGATACCAAAATAACGTCCTAATGATATATTTACACCAGAGATACCGTCAAAAGAGAGGGATTGTCTACCTCGCATAAAATTGCGAGATTTGTTTGACATATCCAATAAACGTGTATCAGTATGATCAAAAAAGGGACTCTAACAAAAGAGAGGTTACTAGGGCACCTAGCCATCCTTTCTGCCAATGTACTTTTCGGGGTTAATCTCCCCTCCATGAAATTAGTACTCGACCCCACTAATGGCGTGGTATGGCAAGTGGCAGCCATAGCCCGTTTCCTAGGTCCTACGGTACTCTTTTGGGCGCTTAGCCTATTCCTTCCACGGGAACCGATAGAGCGAGGCGAACGCTTCAAGCTCTTCCTCGCTGGGCTCTTCGCTGTGGGTATCAACCAGTCATTTACCGCTGTCGGCGTTTCCTACACCACACCATTCAATACTTCACTTGTGACCACAGTGGGGCCTATCCTCACCCTTGTGCTCTCAGCCCTATTCCTCCGAGAGCCTATTACCACCAAGAAGTCCATAGGTGTAGCTGTAGGACTATCGGGAGTCGTATGGCTACTGATGCTAGCGGCTACACCACAGGCAGCGCCAGCCAATCTAGGACATCATAATCATTTCCTAGGGCTATTACTCAACCTCGGGAGCAGCCTCACATACTCTACCTACCTCACCCTCTTTAAGCCCCTTGCAGATAAGTACTCACCTGTTACGCTCATGAAGTGGCTCTTCCTTTCCAGCACAATTGTCTTCCTCCCAATTTATTGGAAAGATGTTGCCGCCACCGACTTTAGTAAGTTCGACGGCTACTTCTATAGCGCCCTCTTCTATATCGTGGTACTTGGCTCCTTCCTCCCTTTCCTATTGATTCCCGTAGCCCAGCGCAAGCTTCGCCCCACGGTTATTAGTATGTACGCTTATATACAACCATTTGTAACCGCTGTGATATCCATATCCCTAGGGCTAGACAGATGGAGCTGGTGGAGAGTCCCAGCTATTTTACTCATCTTCCTTGGTGTCTTTATCGTAACCCAAAGCAAGAGCCGAGCCGATTTAGAGCGATCGCACACCCCTTTGGACTAAAAACCCAAGACAGCTCCATAGGTCAGCGACACCTGTACGAAACGCCACCTTAGTACCTGTATTCAAAGGTCGCCATGACTACCCTAGGTTTCAAATCAAATTCCGTTAGAGTAGTCATCAATTCATCAATATTAGTTGTAACAAACCTTTCATTTCCAATAATATTACTCCCAGAGACACCTACCCTCAGCTTATCTGGAATCAACTGATAATCGAGGTGAAAACTACTAAAGTAGTAAGCCTTATCGGTAAGTTGTCTATCAAACTGGTGGCGCTCAGTTCCCAATTTGAGGGTCAAATCCCGGGAAAACTTAAAGTAGAGATCCAAAAAAGAGGTATTATTGGTTAACTTCCGCGATATAGAAGATGTGGACTTACTTAGAGACCAACGAGATCCAATATGGAACTCAAAGAGAGAAAGGAAAGCACTTCTAAGCTCTCCATTAATATAATAATTTGTAGATTTAAAGGGTGTTACTCCTTCTTTATTTATCGCTCTATAAAAGTTGATTCGAGAGACACCTGCAGAGAACTTGAAATTTGATCTTATGGGTTGAATGAAGTAGTCTACCTGAAGTGATACATTACCTGTCGTTGTATTAGGGACTCGAATACTTTGGGAATAAAAGGTATTGTCAGCAACTGCTAAACGACTAGAAAAAACATTGTGCTCCTTAGTAAGGAATCCCAATACATGTGCTTGGAGGTCTTCACCAAACTCACCATAAGTATACATAATAGAATACAATGTATTCCTTTGAATTCCAAGGTCTCCTACACCTCTCGAAAGACTCCGATTTCCAGTTAAGACACAACCAGAGTATAACTTATCTATTTCCGGAAGGCTGCTGTTTACTGCATAGGTAACTAGCAGTGTATTACGCTCGAACATTTTCCAACGCACATAAATACTTGGGTCTATAACAAAGGAGTCCATTCTCTTATTCTCCTTAAGAACAACATCTTGACAAAAGAGACTGTACCAATGTGCCCGAAGCGATGTCCCCAATTTAAGGGCATCCAACAACCAAGTATACTTTACAAGTACAGAACAATCATTAACTGAATAGTGCACTTGGTTTCTATTGTCCTTAAGCGTGAACTCTTTGCCTTCAATTGGTGAGAGGAGTAATTGAGTCTCTAGGTAATGATGCCTATATTTATCGCCCATCTGCATAAGAAGCTGACCATTTCCTAACTTGTGAAAAAGACTAATAGAACCTTCTAGACTATTCATATTATCGACAGATAATTGTCTTGCCCCGCCCTCAGACTCATACCCAGGGAATAAATGGGAGAAGTAGAATCGGTTGACCTTGAATTGCTGAGGCTGACGATTATGGGTATATCGCCCCAAAACCGATAATATAGTTTTGTCCCCTATCTTAGAGAAATAACTCAGAAGTTGCTCTAGTTTGATACCTGATTGGTCGAAGTGTTCTTCAGAAGCAATTCCATTGAGTCGCAGATCAGCCACCCCTCTATCCTTATCATAATAGAACATTGTGGTACTCGAGAAACGTCTGAGCTTTGAGGGCTCACTCGTAAAGTCAATGCGCCCAAATGTACTACGCTGTCTCAGGATTGAGCTCCTTTTCTCATTGGTTCTGATCTCAGAACCCACTAGAGTAATATCTTCAACAGTTCTTTGGGATTGACCAATCTTCTGATAATCGCAAAGTCCAGCAATGCGAATCTTGTTTTTGTCCGAAAGGTTGATAATCGAGTTGAGAGAAGTAAGCCCCGACATAGAAAGCGGATTTTTTGTGCCGTCAAAATAGATATTTCCAAGCTGATAAAAGGAAAGTAGTGCGCCAGGCTTTTCAGTCTGAAAAAGCGGGGTAATCTCTTCGTCTCCGATGACTTCAGAGAGCCTCTTAAGCTCTCCCACTGAACGCCCAGTGGTATTGTCGGAGTTCACTAAGAAATAGGTTTTATGGGTCTTACTAAAGTTCATTAGATTATTTACCAACTCATAATTCCACTTATTGCCAATTCCTCCTCGGACATTGCCAAACCAGATATCCTTGGCCTCCTTGGTGAGTGTAAGGTTTAGAGCAACCTTGTCGCTATCCACAACCCCTTTGAATAATTGGTTTTTTACATAGTCATTGATAACTTGCACCTTCTCGATTGGGTAGACCGGCATATTCTTTGAGAGGACCTTATAGCCACGCTCAAAGAGGTCATCTCCCTCTACAAGTATTCTATCAATCTCTTTATTCCCAACTCTAACGACACCATCTGGATTGACATCAATCCCAGGGAGTTTCTTTAACAAATCCTCAATAGTTGTCTCCAAGCCATCTGTAAAATAGTTGGCATCATATGTCACTGTATCATTTCTGACAACAATAGGGCTTTTCTTTCCTGTAATCGTAAACTCTTTCAGAGTGTAAGTTGACTCCTTTAGCACTACTTTTATTCCTTCTAAACGTCCATTATTACTTAGTTTGATAGGGACGTTACGTTTTTCATAGCTAATGTTTGAACACACTAAGTAAAGCCCTGTATTAGCAGGCGTTTCTAGTCTGAAAAGACCTTTTTCATCGGATAACTGATGAGCCAGAGTCTTCTCACTAATGCTATCCTTGAGAAAGATACTCACATTCGGTATCCCTTCCCCTAACATATTGACGATTACACCAGTAACTACAGTCTGCCCCTCCATATTGCCCCACAATAATAGCAATAAGGGAAACAACGCAAGTCGTTGTAGATTCATCTGGTATATTCCTTAGAATTTTATGGCTTTAGCGCCATGAATCAAGTCAATCCATTTCGATAGCATTAACCTTAAAGGACGTTATCGAAACTTGCATATCCCTATCAGATCTACTCGTCAATGTCCTCTTTATTCTTTCAAATTGTTCTTTTTGAGCTTTCTTGTATAGGTCTCTGGAAATGGTAAGATACTTCGTTTTTATGGGCTCCGACGGTACGATTCCGCTTTCTATTTTCACCTTCGAGAGGGTAAAGACCACTTCATGGTGGCTATCATAGAGCTCAAAAAGGGCACCGGGAAGTCCGTGAAACTTAAATGGACCATACTTTATTGGAATCTCTGGAGCATACCAAGCAGTATAATAGCGCCCACGAAAATTGCAGGTTGCTTTAATACATTCATAACCATCGATATTTTTGAATTCAGAATCTATCTTCCACTCTATCTGTGGGACTTTCTCCTCTATAAGCACGAGACCACCTTCCTTTTTTGTCGAACGCGCTAAAGTGGTGAGAACAGAATCGGTTTTAATAAAATAGGCTGTGGTATCAGCTACGAAATATTGGAGCTGAAGACTTTCCTCATCTACACTATTGATAGTCTCCTTTCTTTGATCTTGGTAGATGAATAAGGCATTTGTAGAATTGCAGTACAAAGCAGCCTTGTAAGTCGTAGGCATACCGCTAAAGTTCGTCTGCATTTTGTACTCAAGCAAAGCATCATACCTCTCTTGTGCTTTCATTGCCAAAGGAAAGAGCAGTATTAGGAGGACAAAAATTTGTTTCATACGTTCTCAAATTATTAGTGAAAATGTACAGAGCAGCACGATGTGCGACTCTTTACAATTCTTTATATCTTTATATCAATATCACGAACTTCACCTTACGTCATCTATCATTTCTTGGAGTTGTTTTAGAAGTTTCTTTGCTTTGGCCATTACCTCATCGCTCGGTCCAGTAACAGTAACAGAAACCTCAACCCCTGTATCAAAAATTCCAGCTTTACCTGTTAGTGTAACAGAGCACTCAAGTGCTTTCATGCACTCCCCAAGCTGAAGTAAGTCATTTAGTGCATTTTCTCCACTTTCCAAGAAAGAATCAGAGAAGTCTCCCAAATCTATTTGGAACTTTGCGTAGAGTACCTCTCTAGAATTAAGGTTAACATCTACGGTAGGAGCTTCTTGAGAAGCATAAGACGATAATGCGCAAAATGCACACACAACGAACAAAAAAAACTTTTTCATATCAAGAAATTTATAACCCTTTAAACATTAAAGAAACATTATATTTGCCTATCAATAAACAGCCTCCAACATTTTCTGAGTGTTCCTCAAAAAATCCTTTGCCACTTCGGATAGTTTATCACATGGAGCAACAACGTGAACAGTAAAGTTTATTTACTCTCCGTTACGTGTTCTAAATTGACTTGTTATTGATGCTGAACAGTTAGATTCTGCAACATAAACATCCGAGCGCAGACCTTCTGTCATCTCTGCTCCTATATCATAACACAATTTAGCATCATCTATCGACAGTGTTTCGATGTTATTTTTCGCAGATCCCTTCAAGAGTGAAGTCTCCCAAACAACAACAGTATTTTCACATCCCACTGCAAAAACTGAAGAGGTAGAAAGAATAAGAAGTGCTAGAAATCTTTTCATAGTTATTTTGCCTAAAGTCAAAATAAATTTATCACCTAAAAGGTATATCACCTCTTCAGCAAAGGTATGTATATTTTTTTTGTTTCCAAAATTCAATAAACTATTTAACACTTCATAGATTCAAGACTCTTGTAATAAGTACTCACATGTTACGCTCTTCACGAAATGGCTCTTCCTTTCCAGCACAATTGTCTTCCTCCCAATTTATTGGAAAGAAGTTGCTGTCACCGATTTTAGTAAGTTCGACGGCTACTTCTATAGCGTCCTCTTCTATATCGTAGTACTTGGCTTCTTCCTTCCTTTCCTATTGACTCCCATAGCCCAGCTCAAGCTTCGCCCCACGGTTATTAGTATATACGCTTATATACAACCATTTGTAATCACTGTGATATCCATATCTCTAGGGCTAGACCGATGGAGCTGGTGGAGAGTCCCTGCCATTCTACTCATCTTCTTTGGCGTATTTATCGTAACCCAAAGTAAGAGCCGAGCTGATCTAGAGCGCGAACACACTCCACAGACCTAATCCCCCAACATTCTCTTAGTAAGTATACAACTCTAAAAGGTAAAGCAATCAAGAGAGCTGGAATCAACAGACCAGTGGAACCTCAGGCACATAAGGTCAAGTAGATAGTTATATCTCCACGAAAAAAGGTCAATGTTTTCAGGACAAGACGGGTACCATAGGGACAAAAAAACTTTCATCCCTACCCGCTGACCGCCCTAGCCATACCCCATGACCATTTAATATATACTAATCTGGTAATTTAATATATACTAAATAAATCATTTAGTATATATTAAATTACCAGATTAGTATATATTAAATGGTCATGGAATCCATAAAGATGGCTGAACTAGTGGCTAGAGGCGGCTGAAGTAATTGGGCAATAAGGGGATGGGCATTTGGGTAATTCGTGAAAAACTTGTAACTTGCCACCTGAAAAGCAGGTATATCAAAAGGTTTATTCTGCAAGAGGTATTTACACTATATATAAATTTAGCAAAAGGTATGAAGAGGATTAATACGCTTCTAGTGACGGCAGTAGTAACATTGTTTGCTGGTATGATGCTTACATCATGTGGTGGTGCTGATCCTAAGGAAGCGGCTCAGGCTGCAGTGGAGGCCGAATTGGCAGGAGACTTTGAGAAGCTCTATAGCCTGCTGACCACAGAGGATAGGGATGCTGTGACATTGGACAGCTTTAACCGTCACTACTCTATTCCAAGCGATCTTGCCGACGCTATGGAGCTGATTCCTGAAGTAAAGGATGCGATTAAGTCAGAGAAATTCGAGAGCCAAATCAATGGCGAGGCAGCAGTAGTCACATATTTTATTACGCTCCCCGACTTTAGCAACATGGGCTCACTCTCTATCGCTGATGCTCAAGAGCTTCTCCTTGTAAAGGGCAAGAAACTGAGCGATATGCCGGCAGCTATCCAGCAGAAGATTATCGACTCTGTCAAGGCTAATGGTGTCTCTACGATTAGTCATCCCAAGCAGATGCAGCTCAAGCGTGAGGGCGATGAATGGAAGGTCTCTATGGGGCTTGCCGATCAGATCCAGAATAATAAGCGCATCCGTACTGTGTACGATGTGGCACCGATTACAGAGTAAAGGATTAGGTATATTAGGTAAAAGGTAAATATATATTAGGTTATTAGGAATGTCTACAGTAAAAAGTGACACTAAGCCCTATGTAGTGGGCGTAGATGTGGGGGGAACCAATACCGTGTTTGGTATTGTGGATGCTCGTGGTAATATTATCCGTAGCGATAAGATCAAGAGTACCAATCATATCAAGGTAGAGGGGTATATAGAGGAGTTGGCAGCTGCTATCAAGGAGTTGGCAGAGGAAGCTGGCGGAATTGGACTGATTCATGGTATTGGCGTAGGTGCCCCCAATGGCAACTACTTCACTGGCTCTATCGACTTTGCGCCCAATCTACTTTGGAAAGGACGTATCCCCCTAGCGCACCTACTCAGTGAGGCGTTGGATGGTATCCCAGTAGCACTAACCAATGATGCTAATGCTGCAGCGATAGGTGAGATGACTTATGGTGCAGCTCGTGGCATGAAGGACTTTATCGAGATTACCCTAGGCACAGGTCTTGGTAGCGGTATCGTAGTTGGTGGCAAGCTTGTCTATGGTCATGATGGCTTCGCTGGGGAGATAGGTCATACTATCATCCGTCGTAACGGACGCTCTTGCGGCTGCGGTCGTATGGGTTGTCTCGAGACCTACTGTTCGGCCACTGGAGTTGCGAGGACAGCCAAGGAGTTCCTCACCGCCCGTGAAGATAAGAGCTTGCTCAGAGACCTTAATATTGATGAGATTACTTCTAAGGACGTACACGATGCTGCTATCCAAGGCGATAAACTAGCACTTGATATCTTCGAGGCGACTGGTGCTGTACTTGGAGAGGCACTTGCCGATGCGGTTGCCTATACTAGCCCTGAGGCTATTATCCTATTTGGTGGTCTGACCAAGGCTGGAAATATCCTACTAGAGCCAGTGAAGCGCCACATGGAGCAGAACCTCCTCAATATCTATAAGGATAAGGTGAAGATACTCGTGAGCGAACTAAAAGAGAGCGACGCGGCTGTGCTAGGTGCAAGTGCACTTGGTTGGGAGGCAGATCGTAAGCTCCTCACCAAGCTCACAGATTGATGGATAAAATAGAAATAGCAAGAGAGGAATCCCTCCTTGCTATTTCATTATATACAGGGATTTGTGTAAGTTTGCACAATCTTTGAATAACAATGTATTATGAATTAATAATATGAGCGATAAGAAGCATGAAGCAATGGGCGCTACCGATAAGATAGAGGAAGGCGCAATGGAGGCTATTAGCAAGTCGGAGACCTATATCCGCAACAATCGCAATACGATCATTACTATTGCGGTGGTGGTCTTGGTGGCAATTGCAGGTATCTTGGCTTACCATTATCTGTATAAGAAGCCTCGTGTAGAGAAGGCTCAGGCAGCGATGTTTAGAGCTGAACAGGTATTTGGCGTAGACTCATTTGCTCTTGCGCTTAATGGTAATGGTGCTGATGTAGTAGGTTTTCTACAAATCATAGACAAGTATGGCAGTACCCCCTCTGGCAATCTTGCTCAGGCTTATGCAGGTATCAGCTACTATAACCTTGGCGAGTACGACAAGGCGATTGAGCACCTGAAGAAGTTCAAGTCTAAGGACACCATGGCTAACCCAAGCGTTTATGGTCTTATTGGAGACTGCTATGTGGATATGGACAAGGTGGAAGAGGGCGTGAAGTATTTTGAAAAGGCTGCCGAGCGTGCCGACAATGATTTGCTATCGCCAATCTACCTTATTAAAGCTGGTATCGCTTACGAGGCGCTAGGTAATACTGCGAAGGCTAAGGCTAGCTACCAGACCGTTCTCGACAAGTACAGTGCTTCTGACTTTAGGGTAGAGGCTGAGAAATATCTCCAAGCGCTCGAGATGAAGTAATACACCGTTCTATATAACGATAGAGATATGAGTAGAGGTCGACTTCCACAACAGTTGGAAGCCGACCTCTGCTTTTGACCTGTATCTGTGTGCAGTATATAGGTATATTATAGTCGGTAGGTCATAAATTGCTATCATAGAAATATATGCTCCAAAAATATGGTTATATAGGGAATAAAGTATATATTTGCGCTAGGGTAGCTCGACAACTACTTCACAATGAAAGGATATAAAGAATAATATACAACTCAAAAAAAAGATTTAGACGTATGGATATCTCACACATTGAGCATCTAGGTATTGCTGTGAATAGCATAGAGGAGCATCGTCCATTCTACGAGCAAGTGCTCGGATGGGAGTGCTACAACATCGAAGTTGTGGAGGATCAAAAGGTAAAGACCGCTTTCTTCAAGGTGGGCAACTCTAATACTAAGATTGAGTTGCTAGAGCCTACTAGCCCCGATAGTACAATTGCTAAATTTATCGAGAAGAAGGGCGAAGGCATCCATCATATCGCTTATTGTGTCCCTAACACTCAGGAGGCACTAGATAAAGCGAAGGAGCTAGGGGTACAGCTTATCGACCAGAAGGCACGCAAGGGTGCTGAGGGACTACTTATCGGATTTATGCACCCTAAGAGCACTGGAAAGGTACTCACCGAAGTCTGCAGTAAGCCCGACAACAAATAACAAGTGTATACATAACATTTAGAGCTATAATATGAGTACTCAGGTAGAGAAGATTCAAGAGCTGATAGAGCTACGCGCCAAGGCACGCCTCGGCGGTGGTGAGGCGAGGATACAGAAGCAACACGAGAAGGGCAAGATGACTGCTCGTGAGCGTATTGATTTGCTTCTAGACAAGGGCAGCTTCGAGGAGATGGATATGTTTGTGGAGCTTCGCTCACACAACTTTGGCATCGACAAGAACAAGGTACTAGGTGATGGTGTGGTGACTGGTAGCGGCACTATTGATGGCCGACTAGTGTATGTATATGCACAGGACTTCACCGCTATTGCTGGTTCACTAGGAGAGATGCACGCTGCCAAGATCTGTAAGGTAATGGACATGGCGATGAAGGTAGGTGCTCCAGTAATCGGTATCAACGATTCGGGTGGTGCACGTATCCAGGAGGGTGTGAATGCTCTTACTGGTTATGCTGAGCTTTTCGAGCGCAATATCTTGGCGAGCGGTGTAGTACCACAGATCACAGCTATCTTTGGACCTTGTGCTGGAGGTGCTGTGTATTCTCCTGCTCTTACCGACTTCATCCTGATGGTAGAGGGGTCATCCTATATGTTCCTTACAGGTCCAAAGGTAGTAAAGACAGTGACCCACGAAGATGTAACCCAAGAGGAACTTGGTGGTGCATCGGTACATACCACAAAAAGTGGTGTAGCACAGTTCTCAGTGCCTACCGAGCAGGAGGGTATCGAACTTATCCGCCACCTCATCAGCTTCCTACCATCCAATAATATGGAGACCGCACCCGACGTAGAGTGTACTGATCCTATTGATCGTATGGAAGACTTGCTCAATGAGATTATCCCAGATAATCCTAATAAGGCATACGATATGTATGAGGTACTGGGTGCTATTGTAGATAATAGGGCATTCCTCGAGGTACACAAGGACTTCGCCAATAATATCATCTGTGGATTCGCCCGCATGGGTGGTAAGAGTGTAGGTATCGTAGCCAACCAGCCAAAGAGTAAGGCAGGTGCACTGGATGTGAATGCATCTCGTAAGGCAGCGCGCTTTGTACGCTTCTGCGATGCCTTCAATATCCCACTAGTAACCCTTGTGGACGTACCGGGATTCCTCCCAGGTACAGGTCAGGAGTACAATGCAGTGATTACTCACGGTGCTAAGCTACTATACGCTTACGGCGAGGCTACAGTACCAAAGGTGACTTGTATCCTCCGCAAGGCATACGGTGGTGCATACATCGTGATGAGCTCTAAGAGCCTACGTGGTGATATCAACTACGCTTGGCCAAGTGCTGAGATTGCAGTGATGGGACCAAGCGGTGCCGTAGAGGTGGTATTTGCTAAGGAAGTGAAGGAAGCTGAGAACCCAGCAGCCAAGGCTATAGAGAAGGAAGAGGAATACCGCAAGGCATTTGCTAATCCTTACAATGCTGCGTCTTACGGCTATATCGATGATGTTATTGAGCCACGAAATACTCGCTTCCGCATCATTAGGGCACTACGTCAGCTCGAGAATAAGCAGCTGACCCTACCAGCTAAGAAGCACGACAACATCCCATTGTAATCACGATTGATATGAATTTCAAGATACCATCCAACAAGGACGTATACGCTGCTATAGCTATGGCGCTCCATGAGACGCTTGGTACGCCTCACGATAGGGAGAGCAATGTAATCACTATCGATAAGGCTAAGCATAGCAATTCCCCTTGGGGTAGTAAGGTGTTGACACTCCGTCAGCTCCCTAGGAGGAAGTAAGTATTTGATAAATAAGTAGACAGAGATATCTATATGAAGACATTTAATTATACTATCAATGGGGTTCAGTACCAGGTAGATGTAGTCAGCATAAAGGAGAATATTGCCGAAGTTAGGGTCAATGGCGAGAGCTACGATGTGGAACTCGATAGGTCTTATGATATTGACCAAGAGGCTTGGGCTGCAGCAGCAGTAGCGCCTAAAGCTACCCCAGTGGCTAAGCCTGCAGCACCTGCCGCAGCGCCAGCTCCACAACCAGAGGCAGCGCCAGCCGCTCCTGCCCCAGCTGCAACAGCAGGCGCAGGCGCAGGCGCACCACTTAAGTCTCCACTCCCTGGAGTAATCGTAAAGATTATGGCTAAGGTAGGTGATGCTGTGAAGAAGGGTCAGAAGGTAATGGTACTAGAGGCGATGAAGATGGAGAATGATATCAAGGCCGACCGCGATGGTGTGGTTACCTCTATCCTCGTTAACCAAAACCAGAGTGTACAGGACGGCGATACCCTATTGACCATCCAGTAATCTGTATAGGTTACTTACGCTTTCAGTAAAGAAGAGGAGCGCATCCCACGAGGGGTGCGCTCCTCTTCTTCATAGGTAAATTATGGATTGAATTAGACCATATTTTGGATATTATCGAAATGAATGTCCTATTTTATACTTCAATAATATGATAAAACCATTTATTCAATGAATTTATGTCAATAATATTGTGCAGTTAAGAAAATACTTACTACCTTTGGGTGTTCTCTTTTTGATTGCATGCATGTTTATTCGCATTCTAAATGTAAGGTAAGTATGATTATTAGAATATAAACGTAAAATGTTGCGACGATAATTATATCTTAATTTCATATAGGTGACTAAAAAAACTAGAGACCTAAGGCTCCGAGCTCTCTAAAACATAATACCATGGCAGAGGAGAACTGTATTAGAAGCACTCTTCGAGATAGAGTACAATCTATCGATAGGAGTTTTTATTAACTATCAAAGAACAGCTTATGAAAAGAAGAAGTTTTGTAGAAAGTGTATGGGCATCGATCTCAACACTTGGCAAGAAGCTATGGAGAGGGGTTGTTGTCTCTTTCACTGCGTTAGTTGCTATCTTCGCGGTTTCTTGTAGCAATCAGTCTCGGATGTCGGATATAGCAGAGGCAACATCAGGAGATGCAGACGCTTTTGTGTCTGAGCTCGAAGCACAGAAGATTGCAGAGAACTTTCTTAAGGTGAATGATTTACGTTCTGGAGGGGAACAGCTTACTTTGGTGTATACTGAGCCAAGCAACTTACGTGCTAATGACGGAACGGAGTATAGTGATCTCCCTGCTTACTATGTCTACAACATTGGAGATAAAGGCTTCATCATCGTTTCAGCGTCTGAGACTACCTATCCTGTTCTTGGTTACTCAGAGGAAAATACATTTGCCGTAGGCGACCAGATGCCAGACAACCTCAAGGCTGTACTTAAGGGCTATGCCGATGAGATACGCTACTCTTGGAAGAACATAAAGAGTACCGATGCAACCAAGCAATGGAGAGAGGGCGCTCTACGCTCAGTAAATGCCGATGAGGCCACAACACGTGTCGCAGCCGCTTCTGTTAAGCCACTGCTCGGCACGATCAAGTGGAACCAAGCTCCTTACTACAACGATCTTTGTCCAACGGGTACGCCTGTAGGCTGTGTGGCTACTGCAACTTCACAGATTATGAGGTACTGGGAATACCCAAGCCGTGGGAGAGGCTCTCACACGAGCACAGTAGATGGAAGAAGTGTCAACTTCGACCACCCTCTCAATTGGAGCAATATGCCTAAGGCTACACTCCGCTCACCAAATAGGGACGTAGCACAATTCTGCTACGACGTAGCTATTGGTCTTAATATGCAGTTTAGCAGAAAAGGTAGTGGTACCTACCAAAGATATATTCCTGACTTGCTCGTAAATCATTATTATTACGATACTACTGTTCGTCAGCTGTACCGCGACACTGGTTATTCAGCATCTCAGTGGCATAATATTTTACGTGAAGAGCTCTCTGCTGGACGCCCTGTACAGTATGCAGGAAGTGGTCGTGGAGGAGGTCACTCATTCGTTTGCGATGGATATGACTCTCGTGGTTACTTCAGTTTTAATTGGGGTTGGGGTGGCTCTTCGGACGGTTATTTTTTGACCAATGCTTTGAATCCAGGTAGCCTAGGTATCGGCGGAGGTAGTGGAGGCTTCAACTACTATCAGGATATCATTATCGGTATTCAGCCTAGGGGCAATGTCACGCCTTCACCAGATCCTGACCAGCCAACCTATCCAATCTCTTATGCAAGGGATTCTTACTATGCTTTCATCTCTGGAGTGGGACTAAATAGATATGTTGCGAACTCTCGCACAGGTAGTGGATATGCTGATTATACGACGATCGGTAGTTTCCCAATATCAAGGGGGAATAATACGATTACTTTAACGCCGGGCTTTGGAACTACTAATAAGTATAACAACTACTGGCGTGTTTGGATAGACTTCAACAACGATGGTGTCTTCTCCAGATCAGAGATGATAGTAAACACGAGCAGTTCACAGGTCGTTTCAGGTCAATTCTCTCTTAGTAATAATCTCCAATCAGGCTCCTATCGTATGCGCGTATCGATGAAGACTTACGATGGCTATCCAGCCCCCGATGAGATATTCACATACGGTGAGGTAGAAGACTACTCCGTTGTGGTTAGATAACAAGGTCTGTTATATAGAACTTTTGTAGAACTTTGGACTTGGTCGCATCATCACTTGTGTGGGTGTGGTCAAGTCCTTTTCATTTATGTTACTTATTCTCTCTCTGTACGATAATAAAACCTTGGCTGGTGGACTCCCCGAATTTTGGTATCTTTGAATGAGAGATTATTTTGAATTTAGAACTAAATTAAATATATAGGAGAAATGAAAGGACGTGTACTCATTATCGGTGCTGGAGGTGTGGGCACTGTAGTGGCAAAGAAGGTGGCTATGAATAGCCATATCTTTACTGATATCATGCTAGCTAGCCGCAACAAAGCTAAGTGCGATGCTATAGCAAGTAAAATCACTGAGGCGAAGATCAAGACTGCCCAAGTAGATGCCGATAAGGTAGAGGAGCTTGTGGCACTGTTCAATGACTTCAAGCCCGAGCTCGTTATCAATGTAGCGCTTCCCTATCAAGATCTAACCATCATGGATGCCTGCCTTGAGTGCGGTGTGAACTACCTAGACACTGCCAATTATGAGCCGCTCGACGAGGCTAAGTATCAGTACAGCTGGCAATGGGCATACCAAGATCGCTTCAAGGAGGCGGGGTTAACTGCTATCCTAGGTTGTGGATTCGACCCAGGTGTAACGAGTGTTTTCACTGCTTATGCAGCTAAGCATCACTTCGACGAGATGCATCAGCTCGATATCGTAGATTGTAATGCGGGTGACCACCACAAGGCTTTTGCAACCAACTTCAACCCCGAAATCAATATCCGTGAGGTGACCCAGAGAGGTAAGTATTGGCAGAATGGCGAGTGGGTAGAGACGGAGCCACTTGAGATACACAAGCCACTCACCTATCCTGAGGTAGGCCCACGTGAGAGCTACCTACTCTATCATGAGGAGCTGGAAAGCTTGGTGAAGAACTTCCCTTCCCTCCAGAGGGCTCGCTTTTGGATGACCTTCGGACAGGAGTACCTTACCCACCTACGTGTGATTCAGAATATCGGTATGGCCAGTATCGAGCCTATCATGTATGAGGGGCGTGAGATTGTACCTATACAGTTCCTCAAAGCTGTGCTGCCCGACCCTAAGGAACTAGGCGAAAACTATACCGGTCAGACCTCTATCGGCTGCCGTATCCGTGGTGTGAAGGATGGCAAGGAGAAGACCTACTACATCTACAATAACTGTAGCCACGAGGCAGCGTACAAGGAGACCGGTGCTCAAGGTGTGAGCTATACCACTGGCGTGCCTGCCACTACGGGAGCAATTATGTTCTTCAAGGGACTATGGAGCGGTGCAGGTGTCTTCAATGTAGAGGAGTTCAACCCAGACCCATTCCTAGAGGAGCTAGCTAAGCAAGGCTTGCCTTGGCACGAACTACACGATATCGACCTTGAGCTATGATTAAGGTAGGCGACAAGATACCCGAACGACTCGGGGTAGACCAAGATGGTAACGAGATCACCCGCGAGAACCTCGCTGGTCAGCGGGTGATACTTTATTTCTACCCTAAGGACAATACCAGTGGCTGCACTGCTCAGGCTTGTAGCCTCAGGGACGGTATTACTGAACTCAAGGAGGCAGGTTATACTGTGATAGGAGTAAGCAAGGATAGCGCCAAAAGTCATAAGGGCTTTATCGAGAAGCATGGGTTACCTTTTCCTCTGATTGCAGATACAGAGACCGAGCTCAACCAAGCGTTTGGTGTTTGGGTAGAAAAGAGCATGTACGGACGTAAGTACATGGGTACTCAGCGCACCACCTTCGTGATTGACGAGGCTGGTGTAGTCAGAGCTATAGTAGCTGGGAAGGATGTCAAGACCAAGGAGCATGCGGCCCAACTCATCAAGATTATTAACGAACTAGACAAATAATATACCCTAATGGCAAAGAAAGATGCAGAGAATATGGCTCTGCAAAACGATAAATTAAAGGCACTCGAAGCGGTGATGGCTAAAATCGAGAAGAACTTCGGTAAGGGCTCGATTATGAATATGGCATCACAGGAGATCCAAGAGATTGATACCATACCTACTGGTTCGCTCACCCTAGATATCGCACTAGGTGTAGGCGGATACCCAAGAGGTAGGATTATTGAGATATATGGGCCAGAGTCTTCGGGTAAAACGACACTAGCCATCCACGCTATAGCAGAATGCCAGAAGCAGGGTGGATTTGCGGCTATCATAGATGCCGAGAATGCCTTCGACCGCTCGTATGCTGAGGCTCTCGGTGTCGATCTCTCTAAGCTCTGGATCTCTCAGCCCGATACAGGCGAGCAGGCTTTGGATATTGCCGAGAACCTGATTCGCTCGTCGGCAATGGACTTGATTGTAATCGACTCCGTAGCTGCGCTCACCCCTAAGGGAGAGATCGAAGGTGATATGGGAGAAAACAGAGTGGGGCTACATGCCCGCTTGATGAGTCAGGCACTCCGCAAGCTCGCAGGTATTATCAATAAGACCCAGACTACTTGTATCTTTATCAATCAGCTACGTGAAAAGATTGGCGCTTACGGTAACCCCGAGACCACTACAGGTGGTAATGCACTGAAGTATTATGCCTCCGTGCGCTTGGATATCCGTAAGGGCACACCTATAAAGGATAGCGACAATGAGGTGATTGGCAACCTTACAAAGGTCAAGGTAGCTAAAAACAAAGTCGCACCCCCATTCCGCAAAGCTGAGTTCGATATCATGTTTGGTGAAGGTATCTCCAAGGTGGGTGAGCTCGTGGACGCTGGCGCCGAAATGGACATTATCCGCAAGAGTGGCTCATGGTACAACTACGAAGATACCAAACTAGGACAGGGACGTGAGGCTGCCAAGGCAACTTTACAGGAAAACCCCGAATTGGCAGAACTCATTGAGAATCAAATAAAAGAGAAGTTAGCCAACAAAGCATCGTAAATATGTTTACGAATAATAGGAAATATTGCTCGATTTCTTAAATATTAAGCCTTTGTTTAGGTGTTATAGAGCAATAGTTTTTCTTTGGTTACGTGCTGGAATGTTATCATCTTTGTGGTGTCAAAAAGCATAACCTAATCAATCTTTCTTACCTAACATCCTAATATATTGTGGAACAACCGTCAGAAGCCGTACGAGAGTACGGCTTTTGTCGTTTTATAGAGTGAGGGCTACGCAGTACAATAGATTATGTACTACGTAGCCCTTACTTTATGATTACGGCATCGACTACCTCAGACCAAACGACTCCAAGAGTACCTGCTCCATAGCCTTACGTATTGTAGAGGCGCTACCATAGAAGTTATTCACCATAAGGGCAACAGTATAAGTCTTGCCACCGAGCTCTACGTATCCAGCATAGCAAACCACGTTACGCAGTGTGCCACTCTTGAGGCGAGCCTTGCCCTGTAGTGGTGTATTCTTAAGGAATATAGTGAGCGTACCATCCATACCAGCACGAGGGAGCAATCGCATATACACCCCACTCTTGTCGGCTCTGTAAACCTTTCCCAGCATAGCCGCTAGAAAATGAGTGGTCACTCTATCCTGAGTACTCAGCCCCGATCCATCCACCATCTCCAGCTCATCGGTATCCAGTCCACGCCCCTTCCAGTAGCTCTTCACCTCCTCAATGGCAGTCTGAGTAGGGTTATGCCCAGGGAGTGGCGTCTTCCCAATAGCCAATTGTCGTAGCATCCCCTCGGCAAATAGGTTGTGGCTGTACACCAAAGTAATCTCCATGAGCTCCCTTATCGAAGGAGACTCAAAAGTATAGAGTAACTCTCCTCTCCCCTTCATCGTCTCGGCAGTAGTCGCCTTGCCACTTACCGGTACCCCTTGTTTATTGAGGAAGCTCCTCAGCCTATGTGCAATAAATAATGGAGGATTAGGCATAGCCCCTCGCACCTGTAGCTTGGCTACATTGGCAGGGTAAGCCCCTGTGATAGGGTAACTCCCATCAGGCAATACAAATGGGCTAATATAGATAGAGTCTCTCCTCCGAGTGCTCGTAATGTCATACATTTTGGTGAGCTTCAGTTCAGGTATTTCTGGTTCCACCGAAAAGCCCCGTCCGTTCTCCGTAAAGTGGATTGAATAACTATTGTCATAAGCATTGAGCTCCCATAACCCTGCAGCATAAGCATTGCCCATATCGTAAGCCAGCCATTTCGGATTATTAGCCTGAAAATCGCTCCTAGGCACAATCGCTATCACATCTCCCGAAATCTCAGTGATTCCCTTTGCCTTTAGCCCTTGCGCCACCTGCTTAAAGAAAACATCCTGATCTCTATTCCAAAAATAGCGTGAACCAATAGAGGGGTCTCCTTGACCCACAATATATATATCCCCTTCCACCTTGCCATTCTCAAGCCTCCCATTCGTCCTAATCTCCGTAGGTATTCTACCTGCGCCGCCCTTCTGGCTCCATAGCGTAGCAGTGCTCACCAGCTTCATCGTGCTAGCGGGTGTCATCAAATGGTGATCCCTAATCCCCACGAGTACCTCCCCTGTCTCTGCATCTTGAATAGAGAGCGACCAAAAAGAGCGCTCCAATCCCGCTGGCTCAGATGGTGTGTAGATAGCTTGTGCCGATACACTAGTTCCTATAAGAAGTAGACAAAATAATCCAATCCCCTTCAAAACATCATTTCCTTTCATCATAAATATTTATCTTTGCTACAAATATAAACAAATTGAGGTGTATAGTCCTCTGTACAAATATTAAAAGTATGAAACCAAGAAAGATTGAGGAGTTTTTCCAACAACCCTTTACCTTCGATAGGGTAGCAAGAATAATCTTCGTGCTATTACTTGTGGGTGCCCTACTATTTGCCACAGCCTATCTTGCCAATTTCCTCGCACCATTTGTGCTGGCTTGGCTTCTTGCATACCTTATGTTGCCACTAGTGAAGTGGTTTCAGACCAAGCTCAAGGTAAAACCCCGTTGGCTAGCTGTAACGCTCGTGCTATTACTCACCCTTGGCGTGCTTATTGGTGTGCTCGCCATCCTTATCCCTAGTATCACCAAGGAGATCAACCGTGGTTGGGTCATGCTTCAGGAGTATAATATCGGAGCCTACCTTATCGGTTTGCTCCCCGAAGGGGTTAGAAGCAAGAGCGAACTCCTCGCTAAGCTAGAAGCTCTTGCCTACAGTGTCAATATCCAAGAGCTAGTCACCTCTATCGAAGGCATATTCAGTAGGGGTTGGGGACTATTGCAAGGTACATTTACAGCCATCTCAGGAGCTATGGTCATCTTTATCTTCCTCTTCTACTTCGTATTTATGCTCATCGATTACGATAAAGTACGACAAGGATTTATCGATATGCTCCCTGAGAGCGCTCGCCCTGTCATGCAAGAAACTGGCGATATCATTGGCTACTTTGTCAATACTTATTTCCGCGGACAAGCCTTGATTTCGCTCATCTGTGGCGTTATCCTAGCCATTGGTTTCGCCATTATAGGGTTGCCAATGGGTATCACGCTTGGGCTATTTATAGGGTTGCTCAATATGATTCCCTACTTACAGATCCTAGGCTATATCCCACTAGTACTCCTAGTAGGGCTACAGGCGGTAGCTACAGGCGAAAACTTTTTCCTCCTCCTCCTCTTTGCCTCAATAGTGGTGATTATTAGTGAAGTGATACAGTCCTTTATTCTCACCCCAACCATCCAGGGGCAGAGCCTCGGCATCCACCCTATCGCTATCATGCTATCCCTTACAGTGTGGGGTGCTATCTTTGGCTTCCTCGGCATGCTCTTCGCCCTCCCCCTCACCATGATCTTCTATACGCTCTACATGAAGTATATCGTAGGCAGTCCTACCGACCTTGATACTCACCTAAGAGAAGAGATGGCAAGGAGAAACCGACAGAGGCTTCTCCGTCGTAGGAGGTAGCGCGCTTTCCCTCGCTCCTCCCCAAAAGTAGTGTACCGATAGCCCCTCACTGGAAGGCTATCGGTACACTACTTTTTAGGGAAGAGAGGCGTTACTCCAATCTGCTCCTTACCTCTTGCATCAGCTCCTCTATTGTTTTTCCCTTATCGGTCTCAATAGGAGGGAAGAATTGTAGGCTCAGTCGTCCCCAATGCAGATCCCAAGTACCACGTTTTAAGATCTCAAAACCGCCCTTGATCTTGGCAGGCACTATAGGCACGCCAGTCTCCATAGCCACCTTGAAAGCCCCCTTTCTCAGTCTATCCAATCGCCCAGTGAGCGTTCTGCTCCCTTCTGGAAACATAAAGATATGGTACCCATTCTCAATAGCCTTCTCGCAGTCCTCCACCACACGCTTAGCGCCCGAAGGCGTATTATCCACAAATATAAAGCCAATCTTTTCGCACGCCCACCCCACGAAAGGGATATTTCTGAGCGAACCCTTCATCACCCACTTAAACCGCACGCCAGCATATCCATAGAGGAGAAATATATCCATAGCACTCGTATGGTTGGGCGCCACCACAGTAGGACGATCCTTAGGGAGATACTCCCTTCCTATCACCTTTACAGGAATAAGCAGAACCCATAACGTTAGCTTACTCCATATCCTACCTGGCCAATAACCAAATATTCGCTCCGCACCAGCAATACTGCCAAGTGCTGATATCACAGCTGTGAGTATCGTGAGCACCACAAAGATTGGCAAGGCGACCAATACGACATAAATGAGATATAAGATTCTCTTCAAGTTCATCAGACTGTACCGTTGATTGTTAAGTATACTACACAATGTATATTACAAAGATACGATTTTTCCGCACTGCAAATGAATTCAATTATATCTCCGTACGCATTATTACCTATATATCCCTTCAGCTGGTGCTAAACACCTAAGGAAACAAAGATAAGTGGATACACATTTTTAGCTCTCACAAGAGAACTTCATGATCCAATAGATACTGCTCCAATTGGATATCGGCACTTACTGAATGTGAACTGCCATATCCGGCAAACTTATTCCTAGGAATAAAAATATTTATTCCTAGAGATAAATATTTTTATTTGTACAGAAAAATAAATTTATTCCTAGGAATAAATTTTGCTCCTTGCGCGAGCCAAAACGCATGCTCTAGTGAGCGCTTTTTGCCACGACTATTACCGTGGCTACCATCTTCGCCTACAGCTTGGCGGAGTCCATCATTATTGCGCCAACCTCATATTTAGGCTGATTCTAGCTGAGTTAATAGATTCTAACTAGTAAGTTTTTGTTATATTTGTCGGTAATCTGTATTTCGGGATCAAGTATGATGAGGATAAATAGGATTTTAGCGGCTGTTATCGTGTCGCTTGTTCTCTGGAGTGGCAGTGCTGCCCAGAGAGTAGAGCGATACAGTGTTGCCGCACTCAACGACAATAGGGTCGTGTATGCCCTGCCGCTTACCCATCTCTACTTACAGGTAGAGCTAGAGAAAGTGATAGAGCAACCCGGAGAGCTATCGCTCTATGCCGAGCGCTTCCTCGGTAGTCGGGATGCTATCATAGAGCCTGCTACATATTATCAGCTTAAGGGACTAAACCTTGGGGCTTATGGTGTAGCTGATCCCGATCAAAGGTACTCTATCGACTTCAAGAAAAACAGCACAGCCACGGATGTCTCTCTCACTAAAGAGGGCATACTGATAGGTGTCAATGTAAATACCACTGACGTAGTACAGCTTCCTGAAACGAAGAAGCCAATGATTGGGCGTACCGACGACCTCTCGTCTCGTATGCTACCCCCTGAGTATATCCAGGCTACAACGATAGCGGCAAAGGCACAGATCCTTGCCGATGAGATATACCGCACCCGAGAGAGTCGCAACTTGGTCATTAGCGGTGAGTCGGAGCAGCCTTTTGCTGATGGCGAGGCACTTAAGATCGCTGTGGAACGACTGGATCAGAGGGAGCGGGCTTTCATGGGGCTATTCAATGGTATTAGGCAGAGCGCTGAGGGCGTGGAGGTGGTCGCCAATCTATCGGCTACCGAGGAGGGGCACCGTGTGGTGGCTCGCTTCTCAGAGCAGTTGGGGCTCCTCACTCACGACGACCTTAGGGGCGAACCTATCTATCTCGATCTAGAGATTATAGAGCAAGCCCCTCAGCTAGAGGAGCGGGAGCAAAGCAAGCTCCAAAAGCGCTTGGAGAAAGGTATCACCTACCGTGTCCCTGGACTAGTAAGGGCGACTGTGACTTTCCGTGGCGAGCGTATGGTATCTAAGGAGATACCGGTAGCCCAGCTTGGTAGCCTTGAGGCTCTAGATATGGTACTCTTTACCACTAAGGGTAAAAATACGTCCGTAGAGTTTTATCCCAGCAATGGAGGGCTCAAGGAGGTACGAGAAATCCACCAGTAATAGACAATTAATTTAACTCAAATATTAACTTACAAACAAAAGCTTACAACATGTTTAAAGAACATCCTAAAGGATTGGTGGCGGCTGCTCTCAGCAACATGGGAGAACGCTTCGGCTACTACATTATGAATGCAGTTTTACTGTTGTTCTTATCTTCTAAGTTCGGTATCAGTGATGAAATCTCTGGCTGGATTTATGCTGTTTTCTATTTCTTAATTTACGTATTAAGTTTGCCTGGTGGTATCATTGCTGATAGGACACAGAACTACAAAGGAACCATCATATCTGGACTAATCGTGATGGCAGTTGGTTATGGATTGCTCTCTATTCCTATATTATCAACATCAGCTAATATTGGTTGGTTATTGCCTTTTACTTGCTTTACTTTGCTTATCATTGCTGCTGGTAATGGTTTATTCAAAGGGAACCTTCAGGCAATCATCGGACAGATGTACGATAACTTCGAGGCAGAAGCTGCGAAAAAGGACGAAGCTGCTTTGAAGATAGCAAAAGACAAGCGTGATGCAGGCTTCCAAATCTTTTATGTATTTATCAATATAGGGGGGTTGATTGCACCTTTCATCGCACCTACACTACGTAGCTGGTGGCTCGGAAGAAATGGTTTTACCTACAATTCTGATCTTCCTGCACTTTGCCATAAATATATTGGGAATGCAGCAGAGATGACATCTACAGATATGAGCAATCTAACTGAGCTTATCTCTAAAGTCCAAATTAACCCACAGCCAATTGCGGCAGATCAAATAGCAGATTTTTGCCAAAGCTACTTAGAGGTGTTCAATACAGGTGTTCACTATTCGTTTGTAGCATCTGTAATTGCGATGTTGCTCTCGTTGGTTATCTTCTTGATGAATAAGAAGACTCTTCCTACTCCTGTGAAGAAGGACAAGAAAGTTGTAGTTGAATACACTCCAGAAGAGAAAATAGCCCAAGCGACAGAAATAAAGCAAAGATTATATGCTCTGTTTGCAGTATTGGGTGTCGCAGTATTCTTCTGGTTCTCTTTCCACCAAAACGGTCAGTCGTTATCTGTATTTGCTAGAGACTTTGTCAACACCAAGAATGTAGCTCCAGAGATATGGCAGGCTATTAATCCTGGTTTTGTAATCCTTCTTACGCCACTTATTATGTGGTTCTTTGGAAGGTTAGCCAAACGAGGTAAAGAAATTAGCACTCCTAGGAAGATTGCTATTGGTATGTTTGTGGCAGCTTCAGCTTACATCTTTCTGATGATTGTAGCAATGATATTTGAATACCCATCTGCAAAAGAATTCGTTTCTTGGGATGTAAATGTGCGCGATGCGATGAAGGCCAGCCCATGGGTTCTTATCGTTACCTACTTCTTCTTGACTTCTGCTGAGTTGTTCATATCTCCTCTCGGATTGTCATTTGTTTCCAAGATTGCTCCAAAGCACCTGCAAGGTATTTGCCAAGGCTTGTGGCTGACTGCGACAGCGATAGGCAACTTATTTATTGCCTTGGGAGTGACTATGCTAAATCGCTTCCCAGAACAATGGATGACTTGGGCGGTATTTGCTGGCTTCTGTCTCATCTCCATGGGAGTTATGCTCTCTATGGTGAAGTGGCTTGAGAAGGTCACCAAGTAATCACTTAGATTAAATAACTTGGATAGGTGATGCACAAGCACACGCTATTGGGACAAAGAAAGGCTTTCCGCTTCACTCGCTGGAGCAGAAACGCTGCTGCCTCTTTTCACTCTATAAAGATGGTCGTGAATATAGGGCAACTACGTGCCAATGTGCTTGAGCGAATCGCCCTCAAGTGCGCCAATGCCATCCGTGCCCTTCTCGTAGGGCGCAGGATGGTGGTCGAAACTATCGAGAGCGAAGACGCCTTGGATGCCGTCCCACCAGACCTACTGGAGGAGCTCATGATAGCTCCCACGGCATCCGAAGTAGTAGCAACGGCTTCACCTATTCAGACACCCTAACACTTAGGTGTGCCTAGGCTCATGTATGCCTAGGCACACCTTTTTACTTTTACACATGAATATTGCAGATAGAATAATAGGGGGAGAAAGAATTACTTCAGTGACTGAGCTGCTCCAAATTGTAGAGCAGACACCAAGAGAGGAGCTATTCAAGGCTTGTCATCGTATCACGAGGGAGCTCTCGGGTAATGGTTTCGATACTTGCTCTATCATCAACGTAAAGAGCGGACAGTGTAGCGAGGACTGCCATTGGTGCACTCAGAGTGGGCACTTCGCTACCAATTGCGAAACCTATCCAATACTTCCCGAGGAGGAGGTATTGGCACTCGCTAAGCACAATGAGCGTGTAGGCATCAAGCGCTACAGCCTAGTAGCTAGCGGCAAACGCCCTTCAGAAAAAGAGGTATCTACCTATGCGCCTATGTACCGCAGGCTAAGAGAGGAGACTGGTCTACAGCTCTGCGCCTCCTTGGGGCTAGCCTCCCGAGAGACACTCAGGGAACTAAGGGAGGCGGGGTGCACAACCTATCACTGCAATATGGAGAGTGCACCAAGCCATTTCCCTAACCTCTGCTCCACTCATACGCAGGCGCAGAAAGAGCAGACCCTACGCGACGCACAGGCGGTAGGTATGCGGCGCTGTAGCGGTGGTATTATCGGCATGGGAGAGTCGCGTGAGCAGAGGGCAGAGTTCGCCCTATATCTCGCCGCTTTGGGCATAGAGAGTATCCCTATCAATATACTACATCCGATGCCTGGTACACCGCTCGAGCATGAGGAGCACCTATCGGCGGAGGAGGTACTATTGGCTATCTGTATCTTTAGAATAGCTAACCCGACTGCTTTCTTGCGCTTCAGTGGAGGGCGTGCTTTACTGAGTATGGAAGTCCAGAAGCAAGCACTCTACATCGGTATCAATGCAGCCATTACTGGTGGACTACTGACCACCACTGCCTCTATTGCCGAACGTGATATGCTACTCTTCGCCGAAGCCGATTACGACACCACTAAAGCCACCGACTGGAAATGAATACAAAAGAACTTTTACAGTGGGATAGAAACCACTTGTGGCACCCATACACCTCCACAATAGACCCTCTAGCAGTATATCCTGTAGCCAAAGCCGAAGGGTACACTATCACACTGGAGGATGACACTCAGCTTATCGATGGAATGAGCTCATGGTGGGCAGCCCTCCATGGCTACAATGTACCCGAGCTTAATCAAGCCCTCGCCAATCAGGCGGAGCAAATGTCGCACGTGATGTTTGGGGGACTAACCCACCGCCCTGCCGTAGAGCTAGGTCGGCTATTGGTGGAGAAGATACTCCCAGAGGGTATAGACCAATTGTTTTATGCCGATAGCGGTTCGGTAGCAGTAGAGGTAGCTCTCAAGATGGCGATACAGTATCAGCAGTCGCTAGGAAGTAGAGCCAAAAAGCACTTTGTATCTATCCGAAGTGGCTACCATGGCGATACTTGGCACGCAATGTCGGTATGCGATCCCGATACAAGCATGCACAGCTACTTCTCGGGTACGCTACCGGTGCAGTATTTTGTACCTCAGCCCCACAGTCGGTTTGGCGGCGAATGGCACGCCAATGACCTAGAACCAATGGCGGATCTACTCCGCAAGCATGGCGAGGAGATAGCCGCAATCATCGTAGAGCCTATTGTACAAGGTGCTGGTGGTATGTACTTCTACCACGCTGAGTACCTCAACCAACTGCGTAGACTCGCCAATGAGCACCTCTGCCTCCTTATCTTCGACGAGATAGCCACGGGCTTTGGGCGAACCGGTCAGCTACTCGCCACGTACCACACCGCTATCCTCCCCGATATTATCTGCCTAGGGAAGAGTCTTACAGGCGGATACATGACCCTCTCGGTGGTCGCTACCACCAAGTCCATTGCCGATACTATCTGTAGAGGAGAGGCAGGGTGCTTCATGCACGGACCTACCTTCATGGGCAATCCTTTGGCTTGTGCCGTGGCGAAAAGGTCAATAGAGCTACTCCTCTCCCGTGATTGGCAAGGTCGAGTAAGGGAGATAGAGGCACAGCTTCGCGAAGGTCTTGCTCCGCTGGAGCGTCACCATTCGGTAGCCGAAGTGCGTGTACTCGGTGCCATTGGCGTAGTGGAGATGAAGGAACCAGTAGATATGGCAACCCTTATCCCCAAGTTCGTCGCCCAAGGGATATGGGTGCGCCCATTTGGCAAACTGGTCTACCTGATGCCGCCCTTCCTAGCTATTACCGACGAGGCTCTACACCAACTGATTGAAGGACTCATCAACGTTATCCATGGATAGGTACTTAGAAGCACTCCAGCAGTGTCAGACCGAGGGCACCTACCGCACTATCCCCGAGCTTTCCCTCAGAGGAAAGGAGGTAGAATTGGCGGGGCAATGGTACCTCAACCTCAATAGCAACGACTACCTTGGGCTACTAGATATTCCTCTTTGGCAAAGATTCCTAGAGGAGCAGGGCAACGACTTTCTCCCCTCCAGTGCATCATCGCGCCTCCTTACGGGCAACGACCGCCCCTTTTCGCACTTCGAGCACTACCTCAGTGGGCTCTACCGCTCCGAGAGTGCACTATTGTGGGACAGTGGCTACCATGCCAATAGCGGCATTATCCCGGTTCTCGCCCTTCCCAATACCCTATTTTTAGCCGACAAACTGGTACACGCCAGTATCATTGATGGGCTACGGCTTGCGGGCGCTCCCTTCCAGCGGTATCGGCACAACGACCTAGAGCATCTACGTAAGCTACTGAACCGCTATGCCCACGACTACCAGACCATCTGGGTAGTTACCGAAAGCCTATTCAGCATGGATGGCGACTTTGCTCCACTCCAAGACATAGCAGCACTCAAGGAGGAGTACCCTCACCTTCACCTCTATGTAGACGAGGCTCATGCCGTAGGTGTATACGGAGAGGGTGGTCTCGGATATGCCAGCCAATTGGGGCTTCTCCCAAAGGTCGACCTATTGGTCGGCACTCTCGGAAAAGCCCTAGGGTCGGTCGGCGCTTACTCTATCCAGAGCGACACCCTCCGCCACCTCCTCGTAAGCCGAGCAAGACCACTGATATTCTCCACCGCTCTACCACCTATACAGGTGGCGTGGAGCCAATATGTATTTGAGCAAGTAGCACAAATGGATAGCCGAAGAGCATACCTCAGAGCACTCATCCAGCAACTCAATCAACAGCTCGGCACCCATTTTGAGAGCCAGATTATCCCCCTGATAGTACCAGGGGAGGAGCAGGTACAAAGGGCAGCAGAGCTCTTTCTCAGCCATGGACTCTACATCCGTCCTATTCGCAAACCCACTGTCCCTGCGGGCAGCGAGCGCCTAAGAATATCTCTCACCGCAGCCATGAGCGAAACAGAGGTCACCAAGATAGCTAACTTATGCAGACAAATTTAATACATCAAGAAGGCAACGACCGCCTACTCATATTCTTTACTGGCTGGGGCACAACCCCCGAAGTAGCAGCACACCTACAGCTACCTGAGGGGTGCGACTACCTTACAGCCTATGATTTTCGTACCGTTTCGCCCCAAGAGCTCCCACCCCTAGGGGAATATAAAGAGGTGTATATGGCAGCTTGGAGCATGGGAGTATGGGCGCTAGATACCCTAGCCGAGCATCTACCCAAGCCCACTAAGGCAATTGCCATCAATGGTACCCCTCTCCCCATGAACGACCAGTACGGCATCCCCAATGAGACCTTCCGTGGCACGATGAAGGGATTAGACGATGACAATAGAGAGCGATTCAATCGCCGCATGTGTGGGGGTAAGAAGCTCCTAGCTGTCTTCAATACCTTCGCAGCTCGTAATACCGAAGATCTCAAAGAAGAGCTGAACAGCGCCTACCTCCTAGTCAAGGATCTGCCCGACAATACTCCGCCTAGGCTCGCTTGGAGTGAGGCAATAGTCGGGACGAAAGACCTCGTGGTACCTACTAATAATCAAGTAGCTTACTGGGTGCGGCACCATATCCCCATTCATCTCCTAGAGGGACTAGGGCACTACCCTCTTATGGAGTATCAAAGCTGGGATCAGATCTTCCGACTATGAATATAGATAAGACCATAGTCCTCAATCGCTTCTCCAAGGCACTCATCACCTACGACCAAGAAGCTACTGTGCAGCAGTTGGTGGCGGCAGAGATGCTAGACCTCATCCAAGAAGCTCAACCAGGCTTCGCCCCTCATAGGGTATTAGAGCTTGGGTGTGGTACTGGCTTCCTCTCCAGCTTGATAGCGCAACAATACGGCAAGGGTATCACCAGCCTTACCCTCAATGATATTGTGCCTGAAGCTCGGCAAGTGGTACAGGAACGGCTCGCACAGGACTTCAACTTCCTCCTCGGAGATGCAGAGCGTATTCCCTGGGTAGAGCATCAAGACCTCGTCATCTCCAATTGCTCTATACAGTGGTGGGACAATATGACCCACTACTTCCGAAAGGGGCTACAATACACCCATGAGGGAGCCATTGTGGCGGCCTCAATCTTTGCTCAGGGACACTTCTGGGAACTACAGTCGATACTACCCCAATCGTTGCACTATCCTACACACCAGGAGATAAGCACTCAGCTAGAGGGACTTGGCTACGAACAAATAACGATACGTGGTAGTAGCCGACAGCTAAAGTTTCCCCACCTACTTGCGCTTCTCAAACACATCAAGGCTACAGGCGCCAATGCCTTTACCCAGCAGGTAGAGGGCTCTTGGACGCCAGTCCGACTCCAACAGCTGGAAAGGCTAATGCGTGAGGAGCGTGGTCTATCCGACAGCGCCCCCCTGACCCTAACGTACAAACCACTTATCATAATAGCAAAACGATGAAACTATCAGAAATACTTACGGCACCCGTACACTTCGTATCAGGGATAGATACCGATGCCGGTAAGAGCATTGCCACCGGCTGGCTCAGTCGACAGTTACTATCAGAGGGGGTCAATGTGATTACCCAAAAACTGGTGCAGACAGGTTGTATCGAGATGAGCGATGACATCCTCACGCACCGTAAAATAGAGGGGCGTGAACTACTACCCGAGGATATCGACCATACAACCCACCCTATCCTATACGCCAAACCCGCTTCGCCACATATCGCTGCCGAACTAGAGGGTACTACGGTAGATATTTCGCTGGCGACCCAGTCTACAGCACAGCTTATTGGGAAGTACGAAAAGGTACTCCTCGAGGGAGCTGGAGGGCTTATGGTGCCTATCACCCGAGACCTACTTACCCTAGAGTATGTAGCGGGGCAGAAGCTCCCTGTGATTCTCGTAACCACAGCACAGCTCGGTAGTATCAATCATACCCTCCTTAGCCTCGAAGCTATCGCTAGTCGAGGGCTAGAGATTCCTCTTGTGGTATACAACGAGGGACTCACCTACGACCCTATCGTCACCGAGGATAGCCGCGAATACCTTCGTACCTACCTCGCTACAAATTATCCTACTACTCACTTCCTAGTCTTACCCCGTATAGAACTAGTGTGAGCCGGTAATATTTCACTAACCATTCAAACGAATAACGAACGAATATGAAGAAAAGTATTTTATTCCTACTGACCTCCGCAATGCTGGCAATTGGGCTCTTGAGCTGTAATGGAGATAAACCTGTAGGAAGCTCCCTTACGGGTACAAGCTGGCAACACATAGAGAGAGAAAAAGGGGCTGACGGCAAACTCGTCTGTATCATTACTTGGACACTCACATTCAATACGAATGATGCGGTGACCGAAGTGATAGACTACAAGTATGTGATGGATACTACAAAATCCTACAAGGATGAAGCACAATACGAGTACCACTACAAGGACTTCCAAGGAGCTCTAGTCTACAAAGATGAAAAGGCACCCTTTGTGGTCAGCAAAGACTTCAGCGTGCTAACGGTCACCCCTGAGGACGAAGGCCCATTAGCCTTTACCCGACTGCTACTCTAGCGAGGACTAATCACGGCTCGCCTGAGCAGCGAAATTTTTCTCTAGGAATAAACATTTTTATTTCTAGAGATAAATATTTTTATTTGTACAGAAAGATAAATTTATTCCTAGGAATAAATTTGCCCGATACCGCAAGCCACAGCATGCGCATTAGCTATTACAAAGAAAGGGGATGTATTACGGATGTTTATTTGGACAGCGTTAGCTACGTTTGGGAATAGCTATTTTAGTAGTCGCTGAGGGAGACGTGATTAACCACTTCGCTATTGACGTGGTTGGGCATGAAGTAATCCGCCATGGTAGCAAAGCGTTGGTCGTTCTCAGTAGTACAATAGGTGGTAGCACCATTTTTACTAAGCCGTCTATCCATCTCTGGATGGCGTTGTAGATAGTCTTGGAGCGAATGAGCCACGATTGCCCCTTGGGGTATCACTTGGATATGTTCTGGAAGAGCTTGATGAATACGAGGGAGAAGCATAGGATAGTGGGTACATGCCAGCACTAGGGCTTGCATATCGGGCGACATCTGTTGTAATGCTGCTAGATCTCGCTGTACAAAGTAATTGACCCCAGGATTATCGCCTATCTCGCCTCTCTCTACAAGGGCTGCCCAAAGTGGGGTCGCCTTCTGGACGAGGTGGACATTAGGCGCATATTTCTCCGTCTCTATCTGATAGGAGTTGCTTGCTACCGTAGCTTCGGTAGCTACAAGCCCGACCTCCATGTGACCATTGGCAGACTGCTGTCCAAGGTACTCCACTGTGGGTCGGATAACGCCTAACACACGCCGAGTAGGGTCGCTGCTATTGGGTAGGTCGCACATCTGTATCTGCCGAAGGGCTCTTGCCGAAGCGGTATTACAAGCAAGGATAACAAGCGGACACCCTTGGGAAAACAGATAGTTGACCCCCTGCCGTGTATACTTATAGATAAGCTCAAAGGAGTGCGAACCGTATGGTGCGCGGGCATTATCCCCCAGATACAAGTAATCGTACTGAGGCAGAATGCGTTGGAGCTCACTCAATACCGTAAGCCCTCCGTAACCAGAGTCGAAAACTCCTATTGCCTTTCTCTCACTCATCAAGCTAGAATCTCTACCTCTCTACCAAAGGGAGCAAAGGCTACTTTGGCAAACTTGAAGTGCTTTTGTCCCCAAGGAATTCCTATGATGGTAATAAAGAGTATTACTCCTATTAGGATATGGGTAAGCGCAATCCAGATACCTGCAAGAAGTGCCCAAAGCACATTACCAATAACACCGATAGGGTTGGTGCTCGCACCTGATACCTTACTCCCGAAAGGGAAGAGCATCACAAGGCCTAGCTTGAAGAGCTGTAGCCCAAGCGGTATACCGATGATCGTTACACATAGTACGAGTCCCGCACTGAAATACTCAAGGGCAGTAGCAATGCCGCCAAAGAGCCACCAAATGATATTGCCTAATAACTTCCCCATACTGCTTAGCTACTTAAATATTACTCCATCCTCTATTTTATTCCCCAGCAGGTAGTCGCGCACTGTAGTACGGCGCTTATTGGGGAATTGTACTTCCAATAATTCCAAAGCCCCTTCTTGGCACTGCACCATAAGGGTACTATCTGTAACCACCGAAGTGCCTGGTGATTTAGCTCCAAGGGAAGGAACTTCCCGAGCATTGAATACCTTGATTTCTTCATCTCCCATCACTGCTATAGCCGTGGGATAAGGGCTCATAGCACGTACCCTTAGCTCTAACTTCCTTGCGGAACTATACTGGAAGCTCAATAGACGGTCCTCCTTGAATATCTTTGTGGCGTACTTTATCCCCTCATCACTTGCTTGTGGGCGAGGCGTGATAGTGCCCTCGGCAAGACCTCGCACCGTCTTGTAGGATACCTCAGCGCCGAGCTGCATCAGCTTATCATGGAGCGAGCCACCAGTCTCATCGGTAGCTATCTCTATCTCCTCTTGCATCAGTATCTTGCCTTGGTCTATCCCCTCATTGAGGAGGAAGGTAGTGACGCCTGTCTTCGCATCGTCATTGAGAATAGCATGCTGGATAGGCGCAGCGCCACGGTACTGTGGCAGTAGTGATGCGTGTAGATTGAAAGTCCCTTGCTTAGGCATGCCCCACACCTCTTTAGGCAACATCCTGAAGGCAATCACTATAAATAGATCTGCTTGGAGCGCCTCTAGCTGAGCCAAGAATGCCTCATCCTTGAGGCTCTCAGGCTGTAAGAGTGGCACCTCGGGCAATACCCTTAGAGCCACTTCCTTTACTGCCGAAGGGCGGAGCTTATGCCCACGGCCTGCAGGTTTATCAGGAGCGGTAACTACTCCCACTATATCATTGCCCTTTGCCACTAGATATTCTAGAATATAACTAGCGAAGTCGGGCGTACCAAAGTATACTATCTTCATAAGCTCAATCCCCTCCAAAGTTCTCATTCAGTACCGAACGATATTGATTAAATATCATCGACTTTGAGACAAAACCTAAGTACCTTCCCTCTTCGTCCTCCACAGGAAGATTCCACACTCCAGTATCGTCGAAAGTCGTCATTATCTCGTCCATACTCATCGTATTGACCACCCTAGCGGCTGGAGATACCATAAAGGTCTCCACCTTGAAGCGATCGTAGAGCTCAGGACGGAACATAATATTACGGATATTATCCAGCAATACCACGCCTACCATACGCCCTTTCTCATTCACTACAGGGAAGATATTGCGTTTGCTCTCACCGAATATCCTTACGGTATCGCCCAGCGTCATACTTGGTGATAGGATACTGAAGTCATTCTCCAGTACGTGATCTACTTGCATGAGGGTCATCACTGCCTTATCCTTATTGTGGGTAAGGAGCTTGCCTTGCTCGGCCAGTCGAAGCGAATAGATACTATGAGGAAGAAAGAGCCTAATCGTACCATAGGCTGTGGTAGAGACCACTAGTAGGGGCAAGAAGAGATTATAACCACCCGTTAGCTCTGCTATAAGGAACGTACCCGTAAGTGGCGCATGCATCACTCCAGCCATTACTCCAGCCATTCCCATGAGTGCGAAGTTATCCTGTGGTAGATGCACTGAGAGCCCAAGGCTATTCATCAGATAACTGAAGCTAAAGCCTACCAATGCTCCTACGAAGAGACTAGGTGCAAAGACGCCACCAGCACCACCTCCGGCATTGGTAGCAACGGTGGCAAATACCTTGGTGAATATGGCAAGGAGGAGGAAAAGCGGGAATACCCAGAACTCTCCTTCGAGTCGCTCAAATAGTGACCCCTTCATAATCTCGCCCGGATCACTCCCTATCAAGGAACTGATGGTGATATAACCCTCACCATACAGCGGAGGCAGGAGGAAGATAAGCGAACTGAGGATAAGAGCACATACAATCAGCCTCTGCCAATAATTGCCCATACCCTTGAGCTTACGCTCTAATCCGAATGATATCTTGGTAAAATAGAGTCCGCTAAGCCCACAGAGTATCCCCAATACAATCACCCAAGGCATACGACTCATATCGAAAGCCTCTGTGGCGGTGTAGGCGAACTGCGCTTCGGTACCAAAGATGAGGTAAGAGATAGATGCGGCAGTAACCGAAGAGATAAGCAATGGCATCACAGAGGTAAGCGTAAGATCCATGAGCAAGACCTCGATCACAAAGATAAGCCCTGTAATAGGGGCTTTGAATATACCTGCCACTGCGCCAGCAGCACCACAGCCAAGGAGCAGCATGAGGTTTTTATGTTCGAGATGGAAGAACCTACCTATATTGCTACCAATAGCCGAACCAGTCATCACTATTGGCGACTCCGCTCCTACCGAACCACCCATACCGATAGTGATAGATGATGCCACAATAGAGCTCCACATATTGTGGGGCTTGAGGCGGCTCTTGCGCTGGCTCAGGGCATAGAGTATCTTTGTAACACCATGGCTGATATCGTCCTTCACTATATACTTCACAAAGAGATAGGTGATCAATACACCTATCACCGGAGTAAATAGATAACCGATATAAAGATCATCCACAGTAAAAAGCCGGGTACCATAGTCGGCAATCAGGTGGATGGCTTTTTTGAGGAGCGCAGCAGCTACCGAACAGAGTACACCTACTACGAATGCTAGGATAAGGATAAAGAACTGTTCGGGAATCCTCGCTTCTCTCCATTCCAAAAAACGGCGTAAGATTCTCTTGCCCTTAGTCTCCTCCGTTGTCAATATACCTTGCCCCTGTGTCATCGAATTAGCTTAAATGAACCATCTGCCTCTAGTTTAATAATGCTAGAAGCCTTGCCCTTACTCGTGTCGTCTTGTCTGTGCTGTACCACATAATCTACACCGCCAAGTATCTCATCAGAAATATCAGCGAAGCACGTAGGAGAGGGTGCTCCAGAGATATTGGCAGAGGTACTCACTATAGGGCGCTTAAACCTCAGGCACATATCACGGCAAAAGGGTTCATCACTTACTACCCTAATACCTGCACTACCATCCTCAGCCAAAAGATTTGGTGCCAATCCGTGCACCTTGGGATAGATGATAGTGAGTGGAGTAGTGGTAGCATCTAGGAGTTCATACGCTATGAAAGGCACCTCCTTCATCAGTCCGATCAACTTTGCTGGGCTATCCACAATACTGATTAGCGCCTTAGCGTCCTCCCTATGCTTAAGCTCAAATACTTTTTTTACCGCCTCGGGATTAGTAGCATCACAGCCAATACCCCATATCGTATCGGTAGGGTAAAGGATGAGCCCACCCTGCTCCAATACCTCTAGTGCACGTGCGAGATCTTCCCGCTCATACCTCCTAATATTCTCCATACTATAACTCCAATAAATTCCCTGCGAAGTTACCACTTTTTTACGACCTTTGAAAAAGCCCAGATATCGGGCTAAGGCAAGATAAGACGGTGCGCAACACCATGATTTACTATTTCGTACAATAGACCAATGAGGGTACCTGTATGCTTTATTACTAGAAAAAGAGTGTATTTTTCCTCTTTAGTATTAGATCCACGTCAATTGCAGCACCGATAACCTTCATCGCTTGCAGGTAGTCTGTAGATATAGGGACAATGAGGATGCTATCCTCATTGTCATAACAGGCTTGTACTTCAGCCAGTTCACTTCGTATTTTATCGTACTTCGCAATAGGAAGGTCTGCCAAGAATATAGACTTCTGTACCCGTAAACACCCCTCTTTAAGCAGGTACTTTGCCACTTGAGTGCGCACCTTATTGCTCTCAATATCGTACATTACAAAAAACAACATATAATTTGCAGGTCTATTATCTCTCTTTACAATATCAAAAATCACCTCTACACGCTCAGTAATAGTACTGAGCCCCTCCAAGTTCGCTTTTGGTCTATTAGGCGTGACTGGAGGTGTAAGTCCAGCACGTCTGAACTTCCTCATTCGTTCAGGGAAACTCAACTCCTCCTGTTTTTTCTTATTGCTTCCCATATCTAAGTTCCCATAGAAGACCTCAGTTTACAAAACAATACCCTAGTCTATATGCGATTGTAAACAAAGCTCTCCACCATTTTGGCTAGAGCTTCATTAAGCTCGGCAGATGTCCCAGTACGTGGAGATTGCACCACAGAGTACCCCCGCTTACCGAAGAAAAGATTTATCTCCGCCTTATTTGTTCCAACACTGGCACGAATCTTCTTGCCATAACTAATATTTATCACCTCGTCTACTATCAGTCCTGTCTCAGTGATATAGGTAGAAAGCTCGGTCATAATCATATTTAATTGCTCTGGCACATAAGGAGCTGGCTTATCCGGCTTAGGTGGTACTTTCCCTAAAATCTCTTTGATACGTTGCATCACCTCTTGGTCTACATCTCCCTTGGGTGTAGCACTCTTTTCCTGCTCCTCTTCTCTATATTTCTCATCCTCTTCCAGTCTCTTCTTCTCCCCAAACATCATATAGGGATTCCGACTGTCTACAAGAGCCCCCAGATCCACAGGTGTGGCCTCAGAATTATAGTAGACTTCTGGGTCATAACTAATAAAACAAGCACGTGTGACATCACTTGTTTTACTATCCACTACCTGGTCTAGACCATATTGAATAGAAAAGTCTCTTACAAAGAGCTTATAGAAGAGAGAAAAGACGCCAGCATCGTAGCACCGTTCAGAAAGGTGGAAAAGTAGTTTCAGCCCATCTCCACTAGGGGAGACAAAAGATAGGAGTACACGGCTATCCGCCTCTATCTTTTCTCGTAGGGCAGTAAGTTCAAGCCCCTTCTCTGCCACGTGGTCAATGTCAATAATAAAGTATGAAGTAAAAGCAAAGTTCTCGGTGCGCCTAACTGCTGGATTAAATGCCCCACAGACTATATACGGAAGATCTCGCTTAAGGAGAGAATATTGCTTAGGATCTATGTTTCGTACTGCTCTTAGTTGCTTTATTCTATTGAGGATATGAGGCTTTGGATTCTTGATAGAGTGGTAAAGATAGTCTAGTGGCACCTTGGAAAGAGGGTCACCCGAAGTAGCTATGTGACTTCCTGCATGTAGCATAATAATTCAAAAGACTTGTGGAGAGTTATTGATGCTTCTTAAACACCTGTGCTAGGTTCTGTGCATAGAGGATAATATGCTGCTCCCTACTCCTCTGAAGCCCATTAATTAGTACCACTTCATCAAGGTAGTCATTAAGTGATTGCACCACTATCCTTCGCCCCAATCCCTCGAGCCAATATGATCCATCGGCCTTCACCGAGTAAAACTCATCAGTAATATCGTGCTGAGACACCAAAGTCATCACCACGTATTCGACCCATACCCTATAAATCTCTATCACATCATATACAAGCACAGGTCGATTGTAATCATCTCTGTGGAATACCCCCACGTATGGATCTATACCAGCTCGAATAAGTGCCCCCTCCACCTTACCATAGAGGATACCATATCCATAGTTGAGCATAGCATTGACCACATCAAGCGCAGGATGCTGCGAACGTTGGGCAAAGCGAAGATGCTCTGGAATAAATAGGTTGAGTGTCTGAAAGTATATCTTGGATGCTTGCCCCTCCCATCCCCTAAGGTTAGGGGCAATATCTGAAATAACGTCTCCACTCAGTGCATTCACCTTGGTCTGGTAGTCTACAATCTTACGTATTGCACGATCTACCATCTTCTGTATGGCAGAGTCCTGTACCCTCATAGCCAAGATAAGCGCTTGCTGATGCTCCATCTTCTTTTCTATGACACCCTTGATCCACGTGATAGCATCAGGAGAGAAGGTAAAGTTGAGTTGCCCTTTACGAATAGTAGATATTGACCCATACTTATTGCTCCACACCCGACCTATAGGATGACCCTGCCTGTCCATAAAAAGCACCGCTATCTCATGCTCTATGGCCAAAAGCACTGCATCACTGGTTATCTGAGCACCACGACTGATATGAATAGCGCTGATACCATCCACTGGTAGCCTTTGGTTGCCATCTTTATGATGAACTACAAAAGCCTCATTATCTCGGCTTAGAGAGGTGCCGAACGTGTTTAGAATCAAATCCATAATAATACCGACAATATAGGTTACTTCTGTTATCGACAACATTACAAACGTACCTATTAGTTGGTGACAATAGCACAAATTCTACTAATAAATAAACTCATACACTTACCATAATACACTGAATATACAGTGCTTATCCTTGTTTTAATGGAATATGGTCGCCGACAACTCTGCCTGAGTGCGACCCTTCGGGTCGGCTTACCACTTTGGAAACTTGAGTAAATATAAAATGGGGTAGTTACGGTCAACAAGTAAGGGTGATACCAATGTGTCCGTCCACATCTGTCGCAAGCCTCTATCACAAGTTACCCATCCCGACTCCGTTTATAAAAGCTTATACAACCAATTTCCTCTTGTAGAGACACAGCATGTTGCGTCTCTACAAGAGGAAATTGGGAATGTGATCATCTCGCCTTTTTGTAGTAGAAGATCACATAGAGAGCTCTGCTGCCGTTGTTGATGTAGTCGACACTGCCAATCCCATCATTGACTACGCCAAAGAAGATGCGGAACTCACATGACTCGCCCTTGTAGGTTACTTTCTTGAGATATTCATATCCAGCCCCTTTACTTTTGAGAGTTTCCATCATATCGTATTCGAAGCCTTCTTGCACCAACAGCTTACTAAACTCTCGCGTGGGTCGCCACTCACGGTTAGGGTTTTGCCACATCATCTTATTGACATCTTTGCGGTACTCCCATACTTGGAATACCTTACCGAGGTCTTCAGTAGCGGTTTTATAGCGCCAATCAAAGCGGTAACGCCTATTGACGATATCGGCATGGCTGCTGCTTGGCACCTCAGAGGTTACCTCATAGAGCTCCTCTCCATACTTTTCTTTGTCAAAGGTTTTGGCACTAATTTCACTCACTTTTCGTTGCTGCACGATATTGCCTTTCTGCTTAGCGATAATCTCCTTTACATCAGCCAATTTGATACCCTTCTCTATGGTCTCCTTAGCCTCATAAGGGAAGCTGGGGTAGGTCGCATAATCCTCCACCTGAGTGTAGATTGGGGCAAAACGTACATAGCTACGAGGGGCTGCCTCACTTTCAGCAATCTCAACTTGTACAGCGATTGTAAGGGCATCATCTATCTTCTTAACCGCATAGTAGTTGAAATTATCATCCATTTCCGTCTCCTCGCGCTTAAAACCTTGTTGCTCAAGGTATGGTAGGAACTTATCCATCATGAGCTCCTCACGCTTATTGGTGATAAACCAAGCTCTACGGAAGGCATCTGAAGGCTTATTGTACTCATAATGGAGCTCATCAAACACCTCAGACTGAGTGGGCGAGAAGATCAACACTGCTGGGATCCAGGTGATCTCCATGTTCATATTAACAGTATAACCACCTGGTTTGTAGCTGATCATAGTACCGCCACGCTCCTCTACCTCATACTTCAGTAGAGATTTAATGTCAAAGTAGATACTAAAGAAAGGCAAACCATACTTATCCTTGGCAAGGTTAGCCGCTTGCTTGATCTCTATACTCTTGCTCTCGTCGCCCATGGTGACATAGATCTGGGAAGTACGCTCGGTAGATTGGTCATTAGGATGTACGGTGAGCTCAAAGAAGCCAGGAAATTGGCGTGCCACTACCCAAGTATGCTCCTTATTGGTCTCTACCTTCCACTCCTTATCCTCTGTAGCAACCCTCACGAGATAACGATCACCCTCAGTAGGCACCTCTATATTGAGGGGTTCTATATCCAGAGTGAGTGTGGTAGGAGTGCCTGCACCTGGGGCACCGCCACCCTCTTGGGTCACATGTACTTTGGCCACAGACCCGCCAGTAATGATCAATACATCAGCCTCTCTTACCTCGTCACTAGTGTTGGGCTTGGTGCCGATAATGATGCTATTGGCTTGCCTAGTAGCAGTGAGCCAGCTAGCAGTAGAGGTAGGTTCCCAACTAGTGTATTCGGTGGTCACTGTCACCATTGGTGTAGGATCCATCGCATTAGCTCCCAGTTTAAGTTCGTTGGTAGAAAGGGTAATGGCGCCCTCTACGGCTGAGTTAGGGCTTTTATCCTCGGGAATACAGCTTGTCACTATGCTGATTAGCATAATCGCAGTGGCCAATGAGCACACCACATTAACGATTGTTTTAAAGCTCGTCTTCATCATCTCTTATATCTCTTGTATTGTTTTATCACTTATTTCTCTAAAAATTAAATCCCAATGTCGCACTCCAGATATTGGCCTTGGAGAGCTTAAAGTGCTTGGCATATCCTATCTGCAGGTCAAAACCTCTATAGGTAATACCCCCACCCGTGCTCCACCAGTGGCTATCATTGCTGCCCAGTAGGCAGCCTGAGCGTAGGGCGATAAAGCCGGCATAGCGATACTCCAATCCCATATGGGCTTGGAAGAGTGAGTAATTGTCATTGGGGAAGTAGTATCTGGCACCCACTACAGGGGTCAATTGGTGTACTACATCGAGGTCGACCGTCAGCTCTGCCTCCATCTCCAGACGTGTAGGGAGCGAAAATGAGTCTTTGCTTGGATAGGTCACCTTGGGACCTACATCGGCCAGACGTAGGGCGAGATTGAGCTCCTGTACTTTCCCTGCCAGCATAAGCTGAGTCTGCCAATTGGCTCCCAGTGAGAAGAGGGCTCCATAGGTCCCCTGCTGACCATTGTAGGTGGTGAGTAGCCCTCCTGTGGCAAATAGAGACAACCCGTACGACAACCTAATGGCATAGCCTATATCAGCTGTCCAGTCAAAGGGGGTGACCAACTTACCTTGCTTGCCCCACTGATCGAGGAGGGTACGGTAGCCATAACCGCCGTGAAACCGAAAGCCTGCAAAGAGTGCGTGATTGGGGTGTATACGTGCCGCCAATGAGATGGTGGAATAGGTTTTGTCGCCCACCTTACTCTCAGGAAGTGGAAAGAAATCACTCGTCACACCCACCGAGAAGTGCCTATCCTGATCCATAAAGGCTCCGGGATTAAGGTAGATCTGGTGCTGATGGCTATGGAGTAGTGTGGCACGCCCTAGAGCTAAGGCACGGGCGTCGGTTGGATAATCGAGGAAGGTAAATGCTCTACCACTCTGTGCGTGTAGCCAAGGAGTGCATATGCTGGCTATGAGTAGCACTGCCAGCAGGGCGAACCCCCTCCTATTTACATTGTATATCTGTATCATTTTATATCAATTAGTTAGTGTGGAAGGGTGATTTACATTTTGAGGAATATCTGCTCGGTACGTCTGCCACCTGTCACTACCTCAAGTATATAGGTGCCATAAGGCAAGGAGCTGACATCGAGTACCACAAAGCCATTGCCTTGGCCATCGTCTTGGGATGTCAATACTTGCTTGGAAAGCTGCTCACCCATCTCAGAGCGGATCACTACCTCTGCCTGTTTATGCTTGGCATTGAGCCATATATTGATAAACTTCTTGGCTGGCAGTGGCCAGATAGCATGTACATCGGCTTCGGTATCCTCTATCACACTCACCAGTAGGTTAATGGTGGTGCTGTAAAAACCATTGGATACATTGACACTAATGGTGGTCTGCCCTTGTCGCAACCCTTTGATGGATATCTTGCTACCCTCTACCTGAGCAATGGCAGTATTAGGATCCATGGAGCGGACGGTATACTCATGCTGTAAGTAGGGATTGTGGTCGACAAACTGAGTCAGGTCAAAGACAATTGGCTCCTCTCTTTTACCCACAAGCTGATCAGGGATGCTTTGGATCACCAATGGCTTAGTGGCTCTTACCACCACAAAAGGTATCTCATAGCTACTTACCGCACCCAATTGGTCAGTAAGCGTAAGGGTAAAGGTATACTCCCCTTGTGGCAACGCAGAGCGGAGCACCACCTCTATCTTATCTTGCCGCTGATAGAGGGTCACACCGGTGAGGGTACCTGCGGACTCCACCTTCCAAGAGTGGCCATCGACCTCCTCGACCATCAGCTCATAGGTAGCAGGGCCACTGGCATTGACCACCTTGAGTGGCTCAGTCGGAATATTGGTGATCTCTGGGGCACTATTCTCCTTGGTCTTCCTTGAGAAGAAGACAGGCTCAGATCTATTGCCCCATCTATCAACTGCGATAAGGGCAAAGAAATGCTCCTCTCCTGGCTTGAGGAGAGGGATAGTCCAGGTCATACGGTCGCCTGCCTTGGTATCCTTACCATTTATCTTATTATTGGGAGGACCAATCAGCTTACCCTTATCCAATAGGTTTTGGGCAGTCAAGGCGGTGCGACTGGTCAATAGTATATAGTAGGCTGGTTGGCCATCATCCTCATCCTCAGGCACGAGCCACTCCACCACTAATGAGGTGTAGTCTTGCTCCACTGGCTGTGGGAGATCGATGATCGGTTGCTTAGGTGCCTTGTTTTGATTATCCAACGTGAGCGCCAGATAGGCATCGATCATACCTATACCCAGTTTGCCACTCTTGTCGGGATTGAGCTTATCTACATTGACAGGAGTAGTAGCGGCCATGATGGTTTGCCTCAGCTGCTTGGCGGTATAGCCCATCTTGCCACGATGCGAGAGTACCAAAGCCGCGATACCGCTGGCATGTGGGCAAGCCATAGAGGTACCATCGTAGGCGTCGTAGGCATTGGCATATGAGCCATTAATGGCGGGTATCGTACTCATCACACCACCGCGGTGACCATTACGCTTCAGGTCGCCACCTGGTGCCATAATGTCTACCCAAGGGCCATAGGTGCTAAAGGTAGCCACCTGATAGCTAGGGCCATAAGCTGCTACCGCTATCACCTCTGGCTCCGAAGCGGGTACCGCTGTAAACTCCTTGGGTTCATTACCTGCCGCAAAGAAGATGATACCGCCTGCCATAGGCGACTCAGGCCTCTGGGTGTGGGTATCTTTGTCTATACCAGCATACTTATTGAAGTAGGCGATGGCCTTTTTGATAGGCTCGGGAGTAGTCTTGATACTGGCATAAGAGGGCCATCCCCACGAGTTTTGACTAATAACCGCACCATTGTCAGCAGCATAGACGATCGCTTCAGCTTGGTTACCACCCTTGGTCACCTCCTTGCCTTCGTCATTAAGCTCAGTACGTAGGATCGCAGTAGACATCAGACGCACACCGGTCTGAGAACCTTTGGCATGGTTACCTCCAGCTACACCAGATACGCCAATACCATTATTATTACGTGCGGCCACGGTGCCCGCCACATGGGTGCCGTGCATCTCGCCTTTGATATTAGGACTATTGGTCACGAAGCACCAGCCGTGCACATCATCCACATAGCCATTATTGTCATCATCGACTCCAGGAGTACCATTGGCTTCGGCACTATTCACCCATATGTTGTCTTTAAGGTCTGGGTGATTAAGATCCACTCCCGTGTCAACGATATTGACAATCACATTGGGGGTACCGGTAGTGATCTTCCAGGCCTTGAAGAGGTTGATATCTGCCCCCATCGTACTACCTGGCACAGTACCATCATTATTGTAGTGCCACTGCTGTGGTAATAGAGGGTCATCAAAGGGCATATCGCTCTTTCGCTCCATAGAGGGGAGAGGATTGGTTTGTATCACATCAAGATAACTCCCCGCCCCACTCCTAAGGGAAAAGGGCTGACCATCGCCCATAGGCTGTATCACTGGCACAAACTCCACCATTGCCACCTCAGGCACCTGATCGAGAGCGGCCATCGCCTGTGGCAAAGGGATCTCCTCATCAAAGTGTACATAATAGTAGAGGTGTAAGCCCTCGGCACGTCGGCGGGCCTCAAACTTACCTGCAGGAGGGAATACACGGTGCATACGCACTCCATCAATGGATCGTAAGGTAGCTGATAATTCGACAGAAAGTGCTTGGAGGTCTACATCGCCACCTCCCGTCACTCGCAAGCTACTGGCTGTAGCTTCAGATACTCGGATAAAAACTTGCCCCGGCACGGCTCCTTCAGCAGGTATATCATACTTAGAAGGGTCAGGGCGCTGGTTTGCTTCAGTCGAATTGCTTGGCTCTTCTAAAAGCCTCCGCTCTTTGGTACAGCTACCAACGAGCATTGCCAACCCACACAATAAGCAGCCAGCAGCAAGAATAGATTTCTTCATTCTGTAACGATTTTAAATACTACTTTTCTCATATCAAAGGCAGAGATGATAGGTCATACCCTATCACTTACCACACCCGTTATAGGTTAACTAATAATTAGATGCAGACAAATATAACAAATTTTGTCTTAATCCTTGTTTTAATGGAATAT
>NZ_JADRGN010000002.1:0-119749 GCF_018206105.1 Porphyromonas levii | reverse complement strand
AGATAAATGATTGGACCACAATCATTAAGCCATTTAGCTAGAGCATAAGACCATTTAGTGTATATAAATGGTCATCTACTTAGGCGAGGACGGTAAAGGGATGACTAGCGAAGGTTGATGCCCTCGCCTTATCATTATCAGCAGATGTGTAAAACTAATTATTGATGGAGACTATATATATCCTCGCTCTACCATGATACAAACTCGCTCTATGACAGCATCTTCCCCTTCAGGCTCCCATGTTGTCTTGAGAGATGCACCAAAAGTATTTGCCAAGGTATTCCAAAAACCTGCGGAGAAACGACCGAGAAAGGCATCAATAAGACCGTAACTACTAGTTCCGGTCTCACGCTCTATCAATTTTATCAATAGCTTTCCTTGGTTTAGCGTCAGTTTTCTAAGCTGCGGGGTAAACTGCTTCAATAGATCCTTTTCAAGCTGACGCACGTGCCGTGTCTTATCACGCTCCGTTGGCAGAGTTTCCATATATTCATAGGTCTCCATCAAGGTCGCCGATACGATTTTGGCAAAAGGAAGAGCCTTCTTTACGTCTCTCACCAAGCGACGATACGCCAACTGTTGTTCCCTAGTATCTAGTCTCAGTGGCTTAAATATATGCACTACAGGAAGAGAGAGATTGGGCATAGTATCACCATCGAATACTGTAGCTGGCACAATATAACCCTTAACCACAGGCGCAGGGATACTACTCTTCTCTACCACTTGGGCTACAACAGACGGGCTCACTGCTATAAAAAACAGCAAGAGTAAGAAAAACTTCTGTATATAACTTCTATTACCCAATATAATACGACTCATTTAGGAATCCGAGACAAAGATAATCCATTTTATGCCTATAGACTCAACTTTCATACTCTCTTAGCTTTATTTACCACACATTAAGCAATATAAAAAACTCCCCCACCCACTTGTCTCATGGGTGAGGGAGAAAAACAATAACCTAAATCAACTATGTTACTTATCCAATACCTTTAGCAATTCATCCATCGAGGTCTTGGGCTTGACCTCTGGGGTATCAAGTGGCTTTCCAAATGGCATGTGTGCGATAAACTCCCACGCCTCAGGTGCCCCTACTTGTGCCTTAATGGCGGCATCATCAATACCGATATAGTGCTGAAGACTTGCCCCAAAGCCAAGCTCCGTCAAACCCAACCATACTGCCCATTGGTGCGACCCCTGAACCTGTTGAGCCCACTTTGCAAAGTTCGCTGCGTAGAGCGGCATCTTTGCACTCAATCCCTCAGTGATTGTAGACTCCTCAAAAAATAATACAGTACCTACACCGCTCATAAAGGAGTCATGAATCTTAGCCTTAGTGCCAGTATTGTATAGCTCCTCACCTATCTGCTCAATCAGGATTCGCTCCACTAATTCCCAGTGCTTGCGGTGGGCATCACCCGTTAGTAATACCATACGTACAGACTGGCTATTAAAGTGTGTCGGTACACCTCGCAGCACTGCCTTCAGCAAGTCCTCAACCTCCTCCTGAGGAGACACCCACTCCGCTCCTAAAGCGTAATGGCTTCTCCGTTTTAGTGCTACATCTAGCACCTTCTCTATATTCTTATTCATCATCTAATCTTATTCCGTAATATATATGTCTCTGCTCATGAAACAGATATTTACTACTTATTGTTCTACAAAACCGAGGTGGCTGCAGAAAGAATTCTTCCCGCAGCCACCTCGATATACAATTTATATGACTTACTTCAATGGCTTGAGTTGCTTAAAGAAGTCGTTACCTTTATTATCCACGAGGATAAAGGCAGGGAAGTCCTCTACCTCTATCTTCCAGATAGCCTCCATACCCAATTCTGGGTACTCTAGCACCTCCACGTGTTTAATACTCTCCTGTGCTAAGATGGCTGCAGGACCACCGATACTACCTAGGTAGAAGCCTCCATACTTATGGCAAGCATCGGTGACTTGCTGGCTACGATTACCCTTAGCAATCATCACCATACTGCCACCATTCTCTTGGAACAAGTCTACATAGCTATCCATACGACCAGCCGTAGTCGGCCCAAACGAACCAGAAGGCATTCCCTCTGGAGTCTTAGCTGGTCCAGCATAGTAAATTGGATGATCCTTGATATACTGTGGCAAGCCCTCGCCCCTATCTACCCTCTCTTTGAGTTTCGCATGTGCAATATCACGACCTACGATAATGGTACCACTCAAGGATAGACGAGTAGAGACTGGGTACTGATCCAGCTGAGCAAGAATATCCTTCATCGGACTGTTCAAATCCACCTTTACAACCTCACCCTCAAGACCATTGCGGTACTCCTCTGGGATAAGACTAGCAGGGTTCGTCTCTAGTTTCTCAATCCAAATACCCTCCTTATTGATCTTCGCTTTAATATTTCTATCGGCAGAGCAGCTCACCCCCATACCAATTGGCACCGATGCGCCATGGCGTGGCAGACGGATAACACGAACGTCATGAGCAAAGTACTTGCCACCGAACTGTGCGCCCAAGCCCATCTTATGAGCCTCTTCTAGTAGCTTAGCCTCAAGCTCCACATCACGGAAAGCCCTACCATACTCATTACCTGTAGTAGGCAATTCGTCATAATACTTAGCACTAGCCAGCTTCACTGTCTTAAGGTTCGTCTCTGCCGAAGTACCCCCAATCACAAAAGCAAGGTGATAAGGCGGACATGCTGCCGTACCCAAGGACTTCATCTTCTCTACTAGGAAAGGTACCAATGTCTCAGGGTTGAGTACCGCCTTTGTCTCCTGATACAAATAAGTCTTATTGGCCGATCCGCCACCCTTAGCTATGCAGAGGAATTTATACTCGTCTCCCTCAATTGCCATCAGGTCTATCTGTGCTGGCAGATTTGTCTTAGTGTTCACCTCCTCATACATACTCAGCGGTGCATTCTGCGAGTAGCGCAGATTATCCTCTTGGTATGTGTCATAAATACCATGCGAGATAGCCTCCTCATCCGTGAAGTTTGTCCACACCCTTTGTCCCTTTTTCCCTAAGACAATGGCCGTTCCTGTATCTTGGCAAAAGGGCAACAACCCCTTAGCACTCACCTCAGCATTGCGGAGGAAAGTCAGTGCCACAAACTTATCATTTTCTGAAGACTCAGGATCGTTCAATACCTTCAGCACCATTCTCTGGTGGTCTGGACGGAGATAGAAGCTCACATCGTGAAACGCCTGCTTCATCATCTGACGAATACCCTCATACTCCACCTTGAGTATAGTCTCCCCCTCAAATTCCGAAGTACTCACATATTTATCTGTCAATAAGTAGTACTCTGTCTTCTCCTTCCCTAGTGGGAACATCTCTTGATAATGAAATTCCTTACCTGCCATATATACCTAATTATAGTGATTAATTTTCCCTCATCAAATTTACTACATTTCTAACACCTAGACAAGATTTCCCTAATCCGAACGGAGGGAATACCGTCTAGGCACCCTTTATCACAATCTTGCTTCCTCCCCTACCATTGCTCTGCACCTGAATCTGAGTAGAGATACGTTCGTTCATCTCCTGCACATGCGAGATAACACCTACCAACCTACCCTGCTGGCTTTGAAGGCTCTCCAAGGCATCGAGCGCTACAGCCAAGGTATCGCCATCCAGACTACCAAATCCCTCATCTATAAAAAGGGATCCGATACGCATGTGACGACTAGAGAGAGATGATAACCCAAGTGCCAGAGCAAGAGAAACCAAGAAAGTCTCGCCTCCTGACAGAGAGAAGACCGTACGCTCCTCATCCATCATATAGGTATCCACTACCACGAGGTTGAGCGAATCGGGATCCACCTGTTTCAGTCTATAACGGGGTGCAATCGTCTGTAAATGGTTATTGGCATACCCCAATAGATTAGAGATAGTATAGCGCTGAGCTATCTTCGCGAACTTATCACCCGAAGCGGATCCAAGCAAGTCATTGAGCTGCGCCCATAGCTTTACTTTTGGCGTCTGCTCCTCCCTCTGAGCTATCAATTGTACCAACCTCTCTCGTGTATCGCTATCCTTAGCCAATTCTAGAGCCATCTCTTTTTCCTCTGTTGCTAAAGTCTTGAGTTGCTGTTCCACCTGTTGTATCTGTGCTTTCACGGTCTCGGGAAGTAGCGAGTCTTCTGGTTTATCCGAATGCTGTAGATGCTCTTGGAGTAGTCTTTCACGCTCTAGGAGTACGAGTGTTGCTTTCTGCAATTGCTCATCAAGGTGCTTCAACTTCTGTCTTCCCGAGCTTATCCACTTACTATCATGCGCCAAAAGGGTGTCCAGTTCCGCAGTGCTCAGACTGTCCTCTCTATCTGATAAGAAAGTGCTCACGGCATCATTCAATGCAACAAGAGTAGTCTCCAATAGCTTCTTCTGCTTGGAGAGCTCGTCGAGCTTAACTAACGCTGTTTTCTCAGCCAATACCTTTTCTAACCGCTCTCCAGATAGCTTATCATACTCCTTTTGAGCAGACTTCAAGGCTTTAGCCTGCTCCTGAACCACACTATCCACCGCCTTTCCATCGAAGTAGGCTTTGCGCTGTGCCTCAATACTTTTGTAAGACTCCTTTACTTCAGACAGCTCCTTCCTTGCTTCCTCCTCCAGTTGTACCGACTTCCGAAGCCCCCCTATTTCCTCTCGCAATCCTTCCGCCTTCTCTCGTAGCTTCAAGAGACGAGCCGAAACCTCCTGTCGTTCCTCCTCCTCAGCAATCGGAGCTTGCTCACTCGCAGATGGGTGGTACAGCGCACCGCACACTGGACAAGGCGTACCATTGACCAGCTTTGACCTTAGGTGCGATACTTCGACCGAGAGAGAGCGCTGGAGCACCTCCATCTGCTCACTAACCTTAGTAATCTCTGCCTGAGTCTCTTGTAACGCAAGCACTTGGCGACTTAATTGCTCCGTACTCTTCGCTTTCAGCACGCGATTCAGCCTCTGGCTATCCTCCTTCTTTTGTTGCAAAGCCACATCAAGACGCCTTGCCTCACTCAGCATAGGTTCGCTCTCTGCAATTACTTCCTCTGCCGATACCATCCGTATTTTTGCCTCATCAATCTTGGTGTCCATAGCCACAAGGTCAGCTTGGAGGTCATGCAGTTCCTGCTCCAGTTGCTGTTGTTCATACTTATTATCTTTGAGTTGCTGTTCCTTATCCTTCTTCTCCTTATAAGTCGGAGCGATAGGTAATACAGCTTCTACCGCATTCAGTTCGGCTCGAAGAGGATCGGCCGAATCGTGTGCTTTACGAGCTGAGGACAATGCTATTTTTCCCTCCTCTACAGCACGTGTCCTTCGAGAATGCTCCTCCAACCATGCCAGACTACTCTTGCAAAACTCCTTCTGTTTACTCAGTTCCGTTTGCGTTTGTGCAATCTCCTTGAGTCTGCTTTGCTTCTCATGCAATACCTCCTCCGGTAATGGCATCAGCTGATTTATTTGACTATCTAACTGCTCAATCGCAGCCTGAGCCTCTCTATTTCTTTCATAGAGACGCATAGATATACGACGGTAAATATCTGTACCCGTTACTTTCTCTAAGAGCTGAGTCTTCTCGCGCTCCTCTGCTCTAAGGAAAGCTGCGAAGTCGCCCTGAGCTAAGAGGATGGTTCGTCGAAACTGATCGAAAGATAGTCCCACCAAGTGCTCTAGTTGCTCCCTAAGCTCCCGATTATTACCTTGTAATTGATGGCCGCCCTTTAGCTCCGTTACAGCTATTTGCTCACCCTGTATACGTCCCGCGGGTTTACGTCCTGCACGCCATACCGACCAACGACTACGATACTCTAGTCCATCTACCGCCTCAAAGTCCACTTCGGCATACCCTTCACCCATACCACGTCTCAATATTCGGCGGGCATCCTTAGGCGTTAGCTCCTCATCCCCTTCTCGCTTTCCGCTAGCGGCCACTAGTCTAGGTACCTCGCCATAGAGCGCTAGCGTAATAGCATCGAGCAAGGTACTCTTTCCTGCTCCTGTGCTCCCAGTGATAGCAAATAGCCCTGCCGACTTCAATGGCTCCTGACCGAAGTCTATCTCAAATTCTCCCTCGAGAGAGGCGAGGTTCATCCCTCTTACTGCCAATAGCTTCATAAGTCCTCGTCTTCCTGTATTTCACTAATTACCATGGATAGTAATGCCCGCATCTCATCGGGCATCTCAGCCCCGCCATATCTTTGGCTGAAAGCCTGCTCAGCCACTTCTAGCTCGGATGCACGCTCCAACACCTCTAGCGAGTGCAACTCCTGCCTCCCTATGCTAGAGGGGTATAGAGGCTGAGCCAATACCAACCTTGCCCGTTTCCCCTTAAGCGCTGCCTCCAGCTCTGCACGCAAAGCGGGCTCTGGCTCAGATAGCTCCACCAGCACCCTAAGCAAAGGTGCTTCTTTGGCTAGTTCTTCACCCTCGGGAAGGTCGGGTAGAGCGCTAATCTCCTCTAGCACCTTCTGCTTGCTATTAGGACCAATGGTCTTCAACTCTAATGGTGAAGGGTAAGAAATAGTACGCACTTCTGTGCGCTCGTGGTCCAACTCTGCTAGGAGTACCCCTTGGCTGTAGTGCTCCTCAGTGAAGGACATAGGGAGAGGTGCTCCAGAATATCGTATCTGCTCTATTCCCCCTACCCTCTGAGCCCTATGGAGATGCCCCAAAGCAGTGTAGGCTATGCGCTCCGAGAAAGCCTCCACAGGGACATACTCTAGACCGCCTACAATAGCCCTTTCGGAATGGTCATCGGGAAGTACCTCTCCGCCTACTACATGCAGATGCCCCATAGCGATGATAGGGGTACAATCGTTAGGCACTTGCGCCACTAACTCTTGATAAAACATCCGCACCCCATCGGCATAACCCCTATCTGATGAATAATCCCCCTGTCTAAGGTAGGGAACAGCCAAACAAGTCCCGCCTCCTCTTAGGGGAATCATAAGAGAATTGTAGTCTATAGTCCCTTCTTCTGTCTTGCGCACTACCCCTCTCACCTGAATATCCAATTGTTCGAGAAGCTCCCTGGGGGCTTCTAGCCTAGAAGCGGAATCGTGATTACCCGCGATAATCACGACCTGAGGCCGATGTGCCAAGGTAGACAGTTGAGCTAAAAAACGGTAGTAGAGTGCACTAGCTCGCGCTGCCGGATTCGGACTATCGAAGATATCCCCAGCTACTAATAGCAAATCGGGCTCTTCTTGTACCAATTGTGCCAAAAGCCAGTCCAAAAATAATGCCTGTTCCCAATGCCTATCCACACCAAGGAGCGACTGACCCAAGTGCCAATCTCCCGTATGTATTATCTTCATAACGTCTCTATGCTAAAGAGTAACTCCCCCTCTCAATGCTCAAAGATAACGATTATCAATGGAAATAAACAATCAGAAAACTAAGACAAAACAAAGCTCTGCAGCACCTCAAGAATACACCCAATCCAAACGTCTATCGTATATTCCCAAATAGCTCATAGGCAAGTACTTGCAACGAATCGCGCTTGCGGTAAAATTTATTCCTAGGAATAAATTTATTTTTCTGTACAAATAAAAATATTTATCTCTAGGAAAAGTTTTATTTATTCCTAGGAATAAATTTGGTTACTATGGCTATTCACAGTGAGCGCTCGTCAGAGGCGCAAACAAGGGTATATAGTCAATGAGTATAGGCAATTAACCCCGGAGGTTCGTAACCCACCATCTGAAGGGGACTTATGCTGTTATGTGGCAGTGGAAATAGCCTCCTTCAGGGGGTTGGGGGCTTATACAAATTTAGGCTTATGGCTGTAGTAACCTGCAGTGTATTTTAGTATCTTTGTCGTGTCGTTTAATAATGAAGTAAATTACGAATCAATTATGGTAAGAGTAAGGTTTGCGCCCAGCCCTACGGGTGCTTTGCATATTGGCGGTGTAAGGACTGCCCTCTTTAATTATCTCTTTGCACGCCACCATGGAGGCACTATGATACTGCGTATCGAGGACACAGATAGTAAGCGATTTGTCCCTGGTGCTGAGACATATATCGTGGAGTCGCTTCGGTGGCTCGGTATCGGGATAGATGAGGGGATAGGGACGGACAACCAGCCTATGGGACCTTACCGCCAAAGTGAGCGTAGAGGAATATATAAGGGCTACATACAGGAGCTCTTGCAAGCTGGGAAGGCGTATTATGCTTTCGACACAGTGGAAGAGCTAGAGGCAGCACGTAACGCAGCAGATAACTTCAGCTACGATGCGCGCACTCGTGGCAAGATGAGAAATAGTCTATCGCTACCAAAGGAAGAAGTTGAGCGCCTACTAGGGAGTGGGGCTGAGTATGTAGTGCGCTTCTTGGTAGAGCCAGATAGGGATGTGGAGGTGCAGGATCTGATAAGAGGTCGTGTGGTGATTAATTCTAACATCCTCGATGATAAGGTACTCTACAAGAGCAGTGATGAGCTTCCTACTTACCACCTTGCCAATATCGTGGATGACCACCTGATGGAGGTAACTCATGTGATTAGAGGTGAGGAGTGGTTGCCAAGTGCTCCGCTGCATGTATTGCTGTATGAGGCATTTGGCTGGAAGGCACCTGAGTTTGCCCACCTCTCATTAATTCTAAAGCCTACAGGCAATGGTAAGCTCAGCAAACGCGATGGAGACAAACTGGGATTCCCTGTTTTCCCACTAGAGTGGATAGACCCTACTGATGGCGCAGTATCTATGGGCTATCGTGAGCAAGGCTATTTGCCCAATGCGGTGGTCAATTTCCTAGCTCTACTTGGGTGGAACTCTGGTACAGAACAGGAGATTTTCTCGATGGAGGAGCTGGCAAAGCTATTCACGCTTGATAGATGTAGCAAGAGCGGGGCTAGGTTTGACTTCGAGAAGGCAAAGTGGTTCAACCACCAGTACATTCAGCAACTCTCTTTGGAGGAACTCTCTAAAATAGTTCGCCCAATGCTGGAGGCTGACGAGCTATCTCCATCTGAAGAAAAACTACAAGAAGCCATTGGGACAGCGAAAGAGAAAGTGCAGCTACTACCCGACTTCGTTCGCGAGATTCGCTACTTCTTTGTAGCTCCTGAGACGTTCGAGGAGAAGGGAATGAAGAAGCACTGGAAGGAGGAGACACCTGTATACATCCGCGAGATGATAGCTCTACTAGAGTCTCTAGATAATGAGGCTTCGGCAGAGGAGATAGAGCGGGCTCTATATGCACGCATCAATGGCGATGAGTCGCTACCAATGGGCAAGGTGATGAACGGCATGCGTATGGCGCTAGTGGGCGAAGGTCGTGGCGCGAAGATTCATGAGATTATCCATGTGTTGGGCATTCCTGAGGCGATAAGGCGTATGAAATATGCTCTAGAAGTGAATAAGTAGAGCCTTTGCACGAAAGCAAACTACGGCGTCGCTTTCGTGTAACATTCTCAAGTAAGACGACAATACTAGCGAAGGACTAGGAGAGAAGTGCATGTATGAGGACTGAGACTTGCAGACCTCGTACATGCACTTCTCTTTGTTGCCTTAATGGCTGAAGCCTACGAGAAAGTTTCTCTTTGGGTGGCCTTGCTATGCCACATCCTATGGCGAAAGGCGTATTGATAGAACTTCCGATAGAGGAGGTATACGAGGGGATAATAGAGAAGCAGGACGAGTGGATGCAATTGGGCATGAAGATTGATGCCGTAGTACTCTGGAGTAAAGAGATAAGTTAGTGTTTCCGTAGCGAAGGCAAGGTAGCGGAGGACAACAAGAAGGAATGTGGGAAGGCTCCCAAATACTTGTACTATTAGGAAGCTAAGGAGTGCAACAGGGATAAGAAGGCTTGTGAGAATCGTTATAGGGATATTGCTCCATAAGAAGCTTAGGGAAGCGGCACCAAAACTGGTAAGGAGTATTGGTAAGACTCCGACTTGGGCAGATAGACTAATAGCGATTAGGGTAGAAAGCCACTGGAGTCTACGGTTATGTGGTCTAAGATATAGCTTTATGAGAAAGGCAAAGGTATAGATGCCCCAAACGGCGCTAACACTGAGGAGTAGACCGATGCTATAGTACGCAAAGGGGTTGTGGAATAGGAGGAGTAGCAGGATAAGTGAGAGCATTTGGATGGGGTCGACAGGGCGATCTATCAACTTGGCTCCTAAGATGATGCTACTCATAAGAAGCGCACGTACGGTGGCAACTGAGGCACCAGTAAGGAGGGTATACAGGACGAGGAAAAGGAGGATGAGCCCATAACGGTAGTGGCGATAACGATGGCGCCAAAGGAGTTTGCCCATAAGGAGACTTAGGAGCCCATAGACAATACCGAGGTGGTAGCCACTAACGGCTAGGATATGAGCTACACCCGAGGCGGCAAACTGCTTCTTTAGGTCTTTGGAAAGATAGGATCTATCACCTAGGGCAAGGGCATAGATTAAGCCTCGATCTTGCCATGGGATATGGCAATGGGCTTGTAGCTCAAAGCTATCGATAAGGTATTGCCGGAACCGCTGTAGACGACTGATAAGCGGTGGATGGGACATTGTCTGGAGGGTGTGAAGGGTATGGAGATGTCCTTCGGCTTGGACGCCTTCGCTCTTGAGGTAGTTACGGTAACCTCGACTCGTAATCGTATGGAGGGATGAGAGGTCTAGGGTTGCCCGCCCTTCTTTGCCATAGCAGTCTGGTATCTCTTTGGGGGAATGGAGCTGAATCGTGAGCCATTGTCCCTGTGGTAGCTGTATCTGAGCTTTGTACTGTATTTGGCTCTCGGCACTAGCTCCTATGGGGTAGAGGATACGTATGGGTGTCTGATAAAGGGTGCTTCCTAAGGGAAGGCCATCAATGGGTCGGGCACGTAGTGAGAGGTAAGCGCCAAAGAGAATACCCACGATAGAAAGCCACATGAGTAGCTCTATCGTGGGTATTCTCTTGGATAATATCAGTGCTATGATGGATAATGCCCCTAGCACAATGCTGCCCCATAGGAAGTAACCACTTTCATAGAGGACAATACCGAGGAGGCATCCGATGAGGAGCCTAAGCGCAGGGCGATGCCGATAGCCTATGAGTGGGAATAAGGGGGACTGGGGTGTCAAGGCATGCGTGCTGTAGGCTAGGCTTGAAGGAGTTGGCGTATGGTCTCGGCAGGATTGTCCGACCCAAAGACGTAGCTACCAGCCACGAGAGCTTCGGCTCCTGCTTGGAACAGCTGTGGAGCGGTGATATCATTGACGCCACCATCAACTTCGATAACGACATTAAGGTCTCGCTCATCTATCATACGACGGAGCCTAGCTACCTTGTCGAGCGTCTGGGGAATAAATTTCTGTCCTCCGAAACCTGGATTTACGGACATAAGCAGTACGACATCTAGATATGGGAGGAGATCATAGAGCTGTTCTACTGGTGTATGAGGGTTGAGTACGACTCCTGCCTGCATCCCTGCGTCATGAATTTGCTGCATAGCCCTGTGAAGATGTCGGGAAGCTTCGTAGTGCAAGGTGAGGAGGTCGGCTCCAGCATCTGCAAAAGCGGTGATATACTTCTCTGGTTCCTCTATCATGAGGTGGACATCAAGCATCTTGGTGGTCGCCTTGCGTATAGCATGAACCACGGGTATGCCAAATGAGATGTTGGGAACAAAGCGACCGTCCATGATATCGAGGTGAATCCACTCTGCCTCACTGGCATTGAGCATCTCGATATCTCGCCCAAGATTAAGGAAGTCAGCGGATAGTACCGATGGGGCAATTATTCTTTTTCTCTCCATAGTATTTAGTTATTGATAACATGTATTCGCAATAAGTCATTCTCTTCTTTGAGTCTGCGGATCAGGTAGTTTAACTCCGACAGATTGGGCACACGTACCCTGATCTTACCGATAGCGCGATCGATAGAGCTGGAAAACTCTATCTGAATGAGTGGAATATGCAGCTCTCTAATAGAATTGAGGATATTAAGCACAAAGCCGTCTTGATTGACGCCCTCCACCTCCAGTGTGACACCGAAGTTGGAATGCACATGAGAACCCCATGATACCGCAAGTATCTTATCGCCATGGCTTGCTTTGAACCTTATAGCATTGGGACAGCTCTTCTTGTGAACCTCTACTTGGTTCTTATCGTTTAGGAGCCCATCTACCTCATCTCCGTAGATAGGCTTACAGCATAGTGCACGGATATAATTGCGACGCCCATCTCGAGCCGTAAGAGTATACATCTTCTTGCGGTCTTCTAGAGGTACGCTCGGCACCTGAGTCTCATCGGAGTCGAGCCATAGTTGCCTATCCTCGCCACCGTATCCACCTTTTTGGTGCAACTCTAATAACTTGTGAATCAACTCTTCATCAAGATTAACTTCACCCCTTAGCACAGCGAGATAAAAATCGTCTACACTGGGGAAGTTAAGAATAGAGCCCATGTGTGGCATGACTTCCGAGATATCGTACTCGTGCTCTCGCAAGAAAGCCTCCAGCATATTCTTGCCACGCTCTACGTCTTTACGTCGATTATTGATGAGATAGCTACGAATAGCTCGTTTAGCTTGTGGACTAGTGACGTAACTGAGCCACTCTACCCGAGGCTGGACTTTAGAGGCAGTGAGCACCTCTACCTGATCGCCATTGTGAAGAGGGTAATCAATGTTCACCATACCGTGATTGACCTTGGCACCAAGACAATGGTTGCCAAATTTCTCACCCAATCTATAGGCGAAGTCTAGTACTGTGAAGTCTTGCGGCACACGCATCTGCTCCCCTCCTTTAGTAAAGATGAGCATATCCTGTGTAGCGAACTTATACATCATGGTCTCGTAATCGTCCGAAGCACTAGGCCCAGGATTACTCAGTAGTGCACGAACATTATTGAGGATAGTCTGCTCTATCTCATCGACCTCCCCGGGAGTCTGCTTGTATCTCCAGTGTGCGGCGAGTCCGCGCTCTGCCATCTGATGCATTCGATAAGAGCGAATCTGTACCTCTACCCACTCACCCAATGGTCCCATTACAGTGATGTGCAGAGCCTGATAACCGTTTTCCTTTGGTTTTGTAAGCCAATCTCGGGTACGGTCATCCTTAATACGGAAGTGCTTGCTTATAGCTCGGTAGATACGGAAACAGTCGTCGTACTCAGTTTCAGGAGAGTTTGGAAAGAAGACGATACGTATAGCATAGAGGTCATAAATCTCACTGAAAGAGAGCTGTTTGCTAGTCATCTTCATCCAGATAGAATAGATGCCCTTCATCCTATGCTGTATCTCGTACTGCAGCCCAGTACGATCCAAGTCGTCCTTCACCTCGGCATAAAACTCCTGGAATAGCCTCGATCTCTTTGGTCCACTCTTCTCTATCTCCTTCTGAATCTCCTGATACTGTTGTGGATGGTCATATTTGAGCGATAGATCATTGAGCTCGCTCATGATATCATACATACCTAGTCGCTCTGCCAGAGGTGCGTAGAAGAGGCGTGTCTCAGAAGCAATCTTCACTTGCTTAGTCTCCGGCATACTTCCCAGTGTACGCATATTATGCAGACGGTCGGCAATCTTGACAATAACGATACGAATATCATCATTGGCTGTCAGTAATAGGTGACGAATATTCTCCAGCTGCGCCGAAGCATTCTCCTTACCCATCATCACTTCTGCCAATATCTCTCCCGATAGTTTGGTTAGTCCGTCTACAATTCGCGCTATCGTACTACCAAACATATCTCGGATATCCTCTACCGAGTAGTCTGTATCCTCCACCACATCATGGAGCAAGGCAGATGCTATTGAGGTAGACCCAAGCCCTATCTCGTTACAACAAATACTAGCGACAGCTATAGGGTGCAAAATATATGGCTCCCCACTCTTTCGCTTTGCTCCCTCATGTGCTGCACGTGCAAGGTTAAATGCCTTAACGATTACATCAGTGCGCTTTCGATGATTGGAATTAAGATAGTCGGCCAAGAGTTGATCAAAAGCCGACTGAACTACCAATCCATAATCTTGCTCAGTTTGTATACCCATACTTTGACTTGCTCCCCTACTTGTCTACCAAACAAAAGTACATAAAAATGAGGACATGCACCAATACTATAGCTTAGTACATAGTGAAAAAGAGTGCTACGATGATACCATCGTAGCACTCTTATATCGTAGCCCGTAGGGGAATCGAACCCCTCTTTCCAGAATGAAAATCTGATGTCCTAGCCGATAGACGAACGGGCCAAACCTATAACGACGCTATCTGTAGTGTGCTATTTCAGATTAGCCCCCAAACGCTTCTCCACGGCTTAGACAGCCAGGGCATTAACATGCTGTGCAAGAGAACTCTTGAGGTTGGCTGCCTTATTCCTATGAATCCTACCCTTAGATGCCATACGATCTAGGAGAGAATTAAGCTCTGGCAACTTGCTCTGAGCCTCAGCAGCATCTGTAAGTGCGCGGAAGTCACGAACAGCATTACGCATCGTCTTACCATAATAACGGTTGCGAACACGCCTAGTGCTACTCTGTCTTACTCTTTTTAGCGCAGACTTATGATTTGCCATACTTCTTGTATAAAACTTCTGTTATTCCTAATAAAAACCTGTAGCCCATAGGAGAATCGAACTCCTCTTTCCAGAATGAGAATCTGGCGTCCTAGCCGATAGACGAATGGGCCAACTTCAAAGCAATCCGTGCTTGAGTCTCTCAAAACTCGCTCATCACCTTTGCGAGTGCAAAGATACAAAACTTTTCCGAATCTCCAAAACTTCTCAAAAGAAATTTCAATCTAAACTCAAGCTCGCTTCCAGACGCTCCTGGAATCAACGACGAATGCCAAGCTCTTTGATGATGTGGCGATACCTTTCGATATCCTTCTCCATTAGATAATCGAGCAAGCGGCGACGCTTACCTACCAACATCTTAAGTGCACGAGACGTATTATAATCCTTTCGATTTGACTTCAAATGCTCAGTCAAATGCGAGATACGGTAGGAGAACAATGCTATCTGGCTCTCAGCGGAACCAGTATCAGTGTTAGACTTCCCGTGCTTCTCGAAGATCTCTTGCTTCTTCTCTGAATTCAAGTACATGACTTTATCCTGATATAATTAAACAAAACAACCATGACGCTCTCTCGAACGCTACCTACGCTTAGGTGATTGCTCGGCAAAGATACAAAAAATTGCCAAAGCGACAAACCAATTACCGACTAAGTTTTGAACAATTGCCCCTATACACTACTATTCTACCTACTACCGCCCAATTATGGTCACGTATAGCGATGAGCACAGACACGCCTCTTCCGAATCATTATCACCCACTTACACAATAACCTCACAGCAGTAGCAAAGCCAAATTGGGCTAGCGGTCAATTCCATAAGCCGAACTATAGACCAATTAAAGCGTGCATACTTTATTCCACTCGCCTGAGTAAGAGAATGCACTTGCCTGAGCAAAAAAAAGTCCCTCGCGGGAGGGACTAGAGTTTCTCCCCTGAGGGACTGGAGTCTCTCCCCTGAGGGACTAGAGTCTCTCCCCTGAGGGACTGGAGTTTCTCCCCTGAGGGACTGGAGTCTCTCCCCTGAGGGACTAGAGTCTCTCCCCTGAGGGACTGGAGTCTCTCCCCTGAGGGACTGGAGTCTCTCCCCTGAGGGACTGGAGTCTCTCCCCTGAGGGACTGGAGTCTCTCCAGCGAGAGACTTATATAAAACTAGGGAGGACAGTGGGAGCATATACGTTATCGTAATCTTGATGATTAATACAACGACCCCCTCCATTCAGTCCAAACCTTGAGCAGTTTAGAGAATATAATCGATGGCTATCGCTTGCGTCCGAAGAAAGTTCCAAAGATGGTGCGTGTAATCTCTCGTCCTATCTGCGTAGTCAGTTGGCGTTTGGTTGTCTTGAAAAGCGTACCCAGTGCTTCCTCCACAAAAGACTTAGGCTCATTTTTCTTAGCCCTTGCGGCTTCGGCTTCAGCCTTTTGCTGTGCTCTCAATTGCTTCTCACGCTCCTTCTGCGCTTCGAGCGCATCTGCTGCCTCTTGGGAAGCGAGCATCCGTGCTGTAAGTATCTCATGAGCGCTTTCAGGGTCTACCTCTTGGGCGTACTTACTGAAGAGGGACGACATCATCATAAGATTTTTACGCTCTATTTCGCTCAGAGGTCCTATGAAACTCTGAGGCGGAAGAATAGCTACCCGTTCGGTAATACCAGGGGCTCCCTTGGGTTCCAGCATACTCACTATAGCCTCTCCTGTACCAAGCCCCATGATGGTCTCCTGCATATCGAACTTAGGATTGGGGCGAAAACCATCGGCAGCCGCCTTGATAGCCTTCTGATCTTTAGGGGTATAAGCACGCAAAGCGTGTAGCACGCGATTGCCCAGCTGTCCGAGCACACTCTCGGGCACATCCGAAGGGGTCTGCGTGATAAAGTAAATACCAACTCCTTTGGAGCGGATTAGACGGACTATTTGCTCCACCTTCTCTAGCAGTACGGGGCTAATATCATTGAATAAGAGATGAGCTTCATCGAAAAAGAAAACCATCTTGGGCTTATCCAAATCCCCAACCTCGGGCAGATTCTCAAATAAATTGGAGAGTAACCATAGGAGCAGTGTCGAATATATCCTTGGCGAACGGCTTAGCTGGTCCGCAGCAAGGATATTAACGACCCCTTGCCCGTCTACTTGCCGAAAGAGGTCTGCAGGGTCAAGATCCGGCATACCGAAGAACTGATGCCCACCCTCACTTTCCAAGCGCATAAGTGCACGCTGAATTGCCCCTATAGATGCAGGAGAGATATTACCATAAGTGGTGATAAACTCCTTACGGTTGTCCCCCACAAAGCGCACCATGGTCTGGAGGTCATCTAGGTCTATCAAAAGGAGCCCTTGCTCATCTGCAATACGGAATATAATATTGAGTACGCCACCTTGGGTCTCATTAAGCCCTAATAGGCGCTCCAACAACAAAGGGCCTAAACTAGATACTGAGAGGCGTAGAGGATTACCCTTTATTCCGAAGACATCCCAAAACTCTACGGGACACCCTGCATACCTATAACCCCTCTCCTCTAGTCCGTACTGTGCTACACGATTCGTAACGCTCTCCTTATTGCCACCCGCCTTGGCAATCCCAGAGAGATCTCCCTTCATATCTGTGGCGAATACAGCTGTACCCATCTGGCTGAAGGTCTCAGCAAGAGATTGTAGTGTCACGGTTTTGCCCGTACCTGTAGCTCCAGCGATAAGCCCATGCCTATTCATCATCTTGGGGACAAACCCCACGAATCCCTCGCCACTATGCCCGATGAGTGGCAACTGCTCCTTATTCTCGATCATAATTACCTTTCTTTCTTAAATACAACTCTGTCCAAAGATAGCAATATTACCCAGACTTGAAGTGTTATCTGACTTTCTCAATGAGCACTTCTGGATTTTCGAAACGCACAGAGAGCCATCTCCTGATCACCTTTTCCTGCTCTTTACTAAGCGACTTGGTAATACGCAAGCGAATAAATGGCAAGGTATCGACTTGCATGGAATCGGTACTAAAACAATAGAGTTGGGCTACCTCAACTTTCGATACCTGATCAAAGAGTTGCTTCACCTCAGCACTTACATCTTGGCACTTTCGGTAAAAGGCTTGCTCCTTATTGAGCTGCAATTGAAGCGAGTCATTTCTCAGCTGTAGGAACTGGGCAACACTCTCCGAAGAACTCTTCTGTTGCTTCAAATCGCTCAGGATAGAGTGCCTTACTTCCTCACTCATGCTCTCATCATAACCTTGCCTTATCTTCAGCTGGGTATTACGCAGTCCGTAGTCCACCAAACGCTTCTGAAGCAGCAATAGATCACTCTCCTCCAAGCGCTTACCTATCATAGAAGCCGTAATAGTATTGATGCTATCCCCTCTATTGTATTCGTACTTAAGAAGGAAGCTATCCTCCATAACCATTTCGTTCTTAACAAAACTGGCAACCCTCTGCTCCTCTATGCTCTTGCTAATCATCTGGGATGCCAAGTACACACTGGGGATTGTAGTACAGAGGACAATCACAATCATCCAGCGATTTATACGCTTACCATGCTGGGGATCGACGTAGGTAAACTTTCGGAAGTTGAGGAGCTTGACCATCACATAAGTGGACAGGCAGATAAATACGGCATTGAGGATAAATAAGTAGAGCGCCCCAAAGAAGTAAGACATCTGCCCTGTCCCCAATCCATACCCTGCTGTACAGAGCGGTGGCATCAAGGCTGTAGCAATAGCTACTCCAGGGATGACTTGTCCTTTGGTACGGGTGGCACCCGCCACAATACCAGCGATACCACCAAGTAGTGCAATGAAAAGATCATAGACTGTAGGCTGAGTACGAGCCAATATCTCGGACTGAGCTGTAGATATTGGGGTAATCAAGAAGTAAAGCGTGGAGGTAAGAATAGCGACCCCAACGGCAAAAACGAAATTGCGAAGGCTCCTCTTCACTAGTTCGTAATCGACAATCCCAAGTCCTAGCCCTAATCCTATGATAGGTCCCATAAGGGGTGAGATAAGCATAGCTCCGATAATCACTGCAGTACTATTCATATTAAGACCTATAGAGGCTATAAATATAGCACATATCAGGATCCAGACCCTAGCGCCCCTAAACTCCACATCGGCACGAATCTGTTCTATCGTTTGCTCTTCATTTTCCTTCTCCCTATTGAGGTCGAAGTACTTTTTCAGCCAAGCCTTTAGAGTAACGTTGTTGGTCTCATTCATGATATCTATCTTTTATTATTGTGGCAAAGCAATTCTAGATAATATTCCTTGGATAGCAGCAATCGCTATCCCGTAATTAGTCATGGGTACACTCTGCGCTACCGCCATATCTTGACGATTGAGTAGGTGTTGGCGATTAAACATACAAGCCCCACAGTGGATAACGAGGTCATACTTCGTAAGATCTGCAGGGAAGTCGTTACCATTAACATGGTCAATAACTAGTCCTTCTCCGTACTTCTTCCGTAGCATCATTGGGAGCTTAACACGCCCAATATCTTCGGAAGTAGGTGCATGGCTACACGCCTCAGCAATCAAGATACGAGCATCAGGTGCTAAGTTGTTGAGTGCTTTTGCTCCTGCCAGTAGTTCGGGCAGAGACCCCTTATAGGCACTCATGAGTACCGAAAAGGAGGTCAGTGGCACCCCATCCGGTACCATCTCCTCTACTTGCTTAAACACTTGTGAATCGGTAATCACGAGATCAGGCAATACCGAGAGCTTATTGAGTGCAGGCAAAAACTCCGATGGCTGGAGACAGAGCACCTGACATTGCTTATCCAAAAGCTCTCTAATCGTTTGCACTTGAGGCAATATGAGTCGACCTTTAGGGGCAGCACTATCTTGTGGCATTACTAGGATTACAAGATTGCCAGCCTTCACCAGTGACCCAGTAATAGTATGCTCCTCTGCCTTTGACTCCGAAAGCACTTCGGCAAGCATAGAGATAACCTTAGCTCTTCTCTGAGGAGCATTATACTCCTCATTATCTCTACTAGATTGGATAGAGATGACTTTGGCACGAGGATACTCCTGCTCTAATCTGGTATCCACCTTAGCTCCATGGGGGACAAGGCAGAGAATCACATCGGCACGGCGAAGCGCACGCTCTGTTGCCTCCATTCGTCTCTGTCCCAATAAGGTTTCATCCCCTACTCCGGGAGTATCGACCAAGACAACAGCACCAATACCTGGCAGTTCCACAGCCTTGGAGACCGCATCGGTAGTAGTTCCAGCAATATCGGATACCACCGATGCCTCCTGACCGAGGAGGAGATTGAAGAGGCTCGACTTACCGCTATTTACCTCTCCGTATAGTACTATGTGGGGACGATCTCCTTGGGATATCTTCTGTTTCATACCGACAATAGCCAACTTATTCAAGTCCTAAAATATACTTTATCTTTCTCAGACAGCTCATTACGCTTACTCAGAAAGAACTGCTAGAAGCGGAAGTCGCGCTCGCCCTCTTTGATACGCTTAATCCTCTCGGCAGCTATGGAGCGGACTTTGAGGTGCGGGATATGCTCTAGCTCGTCCTGGATTGCCTCTTGGGCAAGAGCTCGAGTAGCTGGGGAAGCGTAGTCTTCTATATACTCTTGAAGGGTCATGAGGGCATTGGGGCCACAGCAATTTCCAATCTGTCCGCTCTTACAGAGCTGCATAAAGCGGTCTCCGGTACGTCCCTCTCTATAGCATGCAGTACAGAAACTAGGCACATGTCCCTGTTCTAGTAGCCAAGCAACCACTTCGTCGAGGGTACGATGGTCGTTGACCTCGAACTGCTGAGAGTTCTCTGCCTCGGAGGGAGAAGCATACCCGCCTACCGTAGTACGAGAACCGCCACTTACCTGAGAAACACCTACATGGAGTGCTGCAGAGCGTACAGATTCCTTCTCACGTGTAGAGACGATAATACCAGTATATGGGACTGCAATACGTGCTACCGCAATGATGTGTAAGAAGATATCATCGGGAATGGAGTTGGGGAAATCTTCTACATCAATATCATCGGCGGGACAGATACGAGGAACACTAATGGTATGGGGACCTACCCCATATTTAGCCTCGAGGTGCTCGGCATGCATCAATAATCCTATAAAGTCGTAGAGATAAGTATTGAGCCCGAAGAGTACGCCGCAGCCTACATCATCAATTCCTCCCTCCATTGCTCTATCCATTGCCTCTGTATGATAGGCATAATCGCTCTTAGGACCTGTAGGGTGTAAGGCTTCGTAGTTGGCTTTGTGGTAGGTCTCCTGAAAGAGAATATAGGTACCAATACCCGCCTCGTGAAGGAGGCGATAGTCCTCTACCGTAGTTGCAGCAATATTGACATTGACACGCCTGATGGCTCCGTTTTTATGCTTGATGGAGTAGATAGTCTTGATAGACTCTAGGAGATACTCCATGGTATTGTACTTAGGATGTTCGCCAGTCTCAAGAGCGAGTCGTTTGTGCCCCATATCTTGCAGTGCGATTACCTCGTTGCGAATCTCTTCCTGTGTAAGCTTACGTCGAGGGATACTCTTATTCTTCATGTGATAGGGGCAGTAGGTACAGCCATTGACACAATAGTTGGAGAGATAGAGGGGCGCAAATAGCACGATGCGCTTGCCGTAGAAGCGATGTTTGATTTCATTGGCTAGGTCGGCGGTAGCTTGCCTTATCTCTGGATCTGTAGCAAGAAGAAGCACAGCCGCTTCGCGATGCTCTAGCCCCTTGGCTTGGCGCCCTTTCTCTATAATTATACGCTGAAGGGCAATGTTGTCCTTATTAGCTTCGGCATAGGCAATGCTATCGAGGATCTCACCATGGTGGATAAACTCCTCTGCTTTGGATGAAAATTTATCGTATTGCATATATCATATTAATGTGAATAGCGGCTACAGTGTAGTGTAGCCATATTGAGAAAGCTCTGCACGGAGCAAGGTGAGCCCTTCGGCAGCTTCACTACCTGTGCGAGCTTTGTTATTGTATAGCGAATAGTAATCCCTATATGTAGGTGGTGAGAGATTGGGCATCACTACATTAGCTCCTGCATCTAAGGTTTTCCGACGACCATCGGAAGCTAAGGACGCTACTGCAGTAGTAGCTGGAATATTAGCATTGGGGCAAATGAGCCGACAAAGTGCCACCATACGGAGGGTAAGATCAAGACTGCCACTAGGATAGTGGCGAAATGGGGTATCATTGTGGGGGATAAAGGGACCAATACCAATCATATCTGGCTGAAACTGTTGTATAAAGCATAGATCCTTAGTTAGATGGTGGAGGGTCTGCCCTGGGGAACCGACCATACCACCTACGCCCGTTTCGAACCCTATTGCTTTGAGAGCGCGAAGCGCCTCTAGGCGAGTGGCAATGGTCTGATCTACTGGATGTAGTTGCTGGAAATGAATGGGATCTATGGTCTCATGCCGAAGGAGATATCTACGTGCACCTGCTTCGTAGAGAGCTTGGTATTCGTCCATCATCATCTCTCCCAAAGATAGTGTGATGGTAATATCAGGGTAGCTCTTATGTATTTGCGTAATGAGTTGCACTAGTCTTTCTCCCCTCCAATAGGGGTCTTCACCTCCCTGAAGTACGAAGGTCTGAAACCCTAGCTTTGCTCCTATCTGACACGTCTCTAATATTTCATCGTGCGACAGACGATAACGCACCACCTCTTTATTGCCACTTCGGATACCACAATAATAACAATTGCAGCGACAATAATTGGATATCTCGATAAGGCCACGCAGGAACACTGTGTACCCTAATCGATTCCTCGCCACCTGCCCAGCTATCTCTTCGATCTCGGTAGTTGGCAGAGAAAGAAGGGAGAGGAAATCCACTTCAGACAACCTCTCCCCATCTTTGAGTTTATTTATTAATATCTGCATAGGTGAGGTCAATCGTCTCCATCTCCTTTTGCAGTTGTTTCCTGCCGGAGACAATATCATTATGAGCACTTGGCCCATGGATACAGCCACCTGGGCAGCACATTACCTCTACAAATTGGCCTCCAGCTTTACCCTTAGCAGCATAGCCCTTTAGCTTAGCAATAGTACGCTTGTCAAGGTTGCTAATCATCTCAGTAGATATCTTATCTACCTTATCCGCCGTTGCTGGATTGGTACGCAAATAGCTCTGAACGGCACCCATAACTCCTCCATTTGCAGCGAATCCATGAGCTTCACGCACAGAGGTAAACTCAGGCACAAAGCGCTCCTGAGCTTTGAGGTCGATGTCCATGCCATCAAATATAGAGGCTAGCTCTTCGAAAGTCATTACATAGTCTACCTGCTGACCAGGGCGTCGAACTTCTTTGCGCTTCGCAACACATGGGCCAATGAATACGATCTTGCTATCTGGATACTTCGCTCTTGCTCTCTCCGCAATATAATACATTGGAGACTTTGAGTCTGAAACGTAATCGTGGAGCTTTGGAATATGCTTATCGATTGCCTCGTAGAATGATGGACAACATGAAGTAGTCATAAAGCTTTGACCAGACTGTAGCTTTTCGATAAGCTCATGCCCTTCGTGCTCAACGGTATCCATAGCACCCTGAGCTACCTCCAATACATCATGGAAGCCAAGCCCCTTGATAGCGCTATATACCTGCTGATGCTCTGCATCGTACTGTGCCAATATTGCTGGTGCCACAAGAGCGATGACTTGCTTGCCCTCACGGATATCCTGCAGGATATCGAAGACCTGAGAAATCTCGAAGATAGCACCAAAGGGGCATGCGTTTATGCATGAACCACAATAAATACACTTATCTTCATTGATATGCTCTATACCACGCTCATCTTTGCTAATAGCCTTAACCGGGCAAGACTCCTCACAAGGCACTGGGATATATACAATAGAGTGATAAGGACATGACTCATGGCACCTACCACAGCTTATACACTCATCGTGGTTGATTTCGGCCTGACCATTCTTCTTAAAGGAAATACACTTCTTAGGACATGCATTGTAGCAAGCTTTGCTTACACAACCACGACAGAGATTAGATACCTCATAATTAATGTCCACACAAGATGTACAAGCTTCGTCTACCACACACAGTAAATTTTGCTTCAGTACCTCCTTGCGCTCAAGAGCCATTGTAGCATATTCTGATAGTGGAGTAAGCTCATCCTTCTCATCCGACATATCTAGTCCCAAAAGAGGTAGCATCTTATACTTGAGTACTGCACGCTCCTTGTGGCGACAACAACGAACCCGATCCTTACCGAATTTGGGAATCATCTCTATTGGAACCTGATCTATCTTCTCGACCAATTGACTTTCATGCCATAGTCGCACGAGCTTTGCCAAAAGCTGGTGTCTGATTATCATCACATTATTGGAGTACGCCATACCAATCTTAATTTCTTATGAAGTTACAACTATCAATTACGAGTGCAAAGATAAGCTTTTTTAGCATATCCAAGAAAGGAAAAGAGTGGTAGAAGACGTATCTTCCACCACTCCGCACTATAAAATATTGTGTCTCTATTCCTTTTTAGAGAAAAGACGACCAATAAAGATCAGGATACATGCACCGATAATAGCGATGATAAGGTTAATCCACCAACCACCACCAGTAGCGATACCAAGCATATCAAACACCCATCCACCTACTAGACCACCTAGTAGACCGAGGATGATATCTACAATCCAGTGGCGACCGCCACCAGGCATAATCCAGCTAGCTAGTGAGCCAGCTATAAACCCTGTAATAAGAGAACCAATTAATCCCATAACATCTGTGTATTATATATTAATATTACTTTGTGAAAAATGAGAAGTGGACAGAGCCATAACGACGAACTTCCACAAAGCACTCATTATCACCAAAACTGATATCCCGAGGATGCTCTACTATCAGCAATCCATCAGGCGCAAGCAAGCTACTACCGAGTATCATACCAGGCAAGTCCGGTAGCTGAGGAAGAGCATAGGGAGGGTCAGCAAAGATTAAATCGAAAGGCTGATCCGCCCGAGACTCTTCTATATATTTAAGTGCATCTCTCGTCTGCACTTTATGGTTATGGTCAGAGAGGGCATCCTCTACTGACTTTATAAACGAAGCATGGCGAGGATCTTTCTCTACTGCAAGTACCTCGTGTGCACCTCGCGATAGGCATTCGAAGCCAATACTACCACTGCCTGCGAATAAGTCTAGTACTCGTGTTTGCTCCCAATCAATCCTATTTGCCAAGATATTGAACAACCCTTCTTTTGCCATATCGGTAGTAGGGCGTCCTTTGAAACTCGTAGGGAGTGGGAAGCGGCGCTTCCCGTATTGTCCACTAATTATACGCATAGTAGCTGTAATACAAGTTGTTGATGTATGGTCGTAAGCACCTTATTCTGTTGGTATTCCTTTGAGAGATATGGATAGCTATTCCACCTCACATCACTAATTATATCTCCGAGTAGGCTAAGCAACTTCCCTCTTCCCTCAAGGCTATACACCAAGAGAGGTGTATCCTGAGGACTAAACTTAAACTGCCGGTAAAGAGCTGTCACATAGTATAGAGTATCAATATCGCTAGCCACCTTATATCTATTAGCAAGCAACAACCGTCCTTCTGTAGCGATTACGACATTAATGGACTCTCCGAGATGCATCAGTATCACCACACGAGGCACGTCACGACGAGTAAATGTAACCGCCAATCGTATCAGCGGAACAATACAATGGGTATACGAAGGGATAGAAAACGAACGCTGACTAAAATCAAAGAGCTCCTGGCTTATCGAGTAAATTACAGTAGAGCGCTCCTCCTCCATATCGATAGACATTACCCTACGACCACTAAGTCCAGTAGCAACTCCTAGCCATTCTTCTTTAGAAGCGCTTCCTAATAAATCTTGAGGTACTACCACAAACGAGCTACTATCCTCTACGCTTATCACAGTACTCTTGTAAGGCAATGCAAATAGAGGATACTCCCAAAAGAGCTGTTGCATCCCTCCATCAGGATGGTTGACTAACTGTGCAGTAGCAGTATAAATAGTAGAGTTGTCATCGATAGGGCGAGCTGCATACTGTATTTGGGCACGGCTTACTACCAAGTACGCCTCCATATTAAGTGCCTTGTCGGCAGAGTATGAAGCTTCACGCTTAGGATCGATTGTGATTATATTACCCACCTCAATATTATATTATCGAAAAGCACACCCCAACACCTCACGCATGAGGTACAGAGGTGTGCTTTCTTAAAATCATGTAGGCACTAGATTACTCCCAGTTACCTGCGTAGTTATTAATCTCAGTTAGCGAACCGACCTTTAGACCAGGGAACTTACCGATCTGTACCTGCTTGTCAGTAAGATTACGCAACTCAGTGTTATTGAGGTCACCTAGATATACATCGTAAGTAGTGCTTGCTTCAAACACCTTGATATCAAAGCCTGAAGAAGTCTTCACGCTAGCAGTATCCATAGCGAATACAGCACCGTTAGAGAAAGGAACAATACCGAGCTTCTGAACATCGAAATCAGGACGATCCCTAAATACTGCAGTCTTTGCTAGTTCTGGCACGGTATCACGAACGAAAGAAACACGCTTACCGTCAACAATGCTAGATAGACCAGCAGCCTCAGCTTCAGCCCAGTTGCCCGTCGCCATTGCCTTACGGACAATAGCATTTGCTTTTGCCTCAGTCATACCATCCTCGAGCTGCTGCTCAGTAAGCTCCATCACACGGAAGATAGTAGTCACCTTACCCGTCTCGAGCCAGCTACGTAGCTCCTCAAAGTTGGCAGCATGCACATTATGTGCCTGCTTGTAAGCTATCTGAGCTGCACGGATATCCACTAGTTCCTTAATCACTGCACGCTCACGAGCTGTCTTGGTCTTATCAAAGTCCACTGGCACCTGGATACTGTTATACACAGCCCACCCCAGACCAATAACCGCTAAGGCCAACAAAATTTTCACTAAAGTCTTCATACCATCAAATATATTTGTTATTTTGCATTCACAAACAATCAACGCTCCATCTAGAGGAGAAGGAATTCCTTCTCATACTCACAGATAGTCTGTACAAAAGTAGCAACATTTATTCAGACTTCCACAGAAATGAGCGTTCAAATATAGTCAATTTTCAGGGAATATGACACACAACAGGCTTCAAATAGCGGATTATTTTGGTTTCAAGCCTACACTAAGCCAGCAGACAGTAATAGAAGAGCTTCAAAACTTTCTCTCAGACCCTACTGAGCACTCCATATTTCTCCTTCGAGGATATGCCGGCACAGGAAAAAGTAGCCTCATTGGAGCACTATCGCGCATGCTACAAGAGCACCACAGCCCTCAAATGCTACTTGCGCCCACTGGTAGAGCTGCCAAAGTCTTGGAGCACTACTGCGGGCTACCAGCTTTTACCATCCATAGAACCATCTACCGTCAGAGAGTCTCTAGCGAGGGGGTAATTTATGAGATTAACTTCAATAAGCACCAGCCTGGCACCTTATATATTATTGACGAAGCATCGATGATCAATAACTCGAGCGATGGATTTGGAACCTTCGGAAGTGGACACCTGCTCGATGACCTTACCGACTTTTGCTTTAGCATAGAAGGAAGCAAGATACTGCTTATCGGAGATGATGCCCAGCTTCCTCCCGTCGGCACAGAGCTCAGCCCCTCACTCAATCCAGACTACCTTCTTGGCTACTGCTCGGTGCTGTACCAAGGTGTTCTCAAAGATATCGTACGCCAGGAAAAAGGTGGAGAAATCGTCTACCTTAGCTATTTACTTAGGGGCAGAATCTTAGACCTACAGCAAGGCAAAGATTGGTCCGAACCACTCCTCCCTATGCCTGAGCCTGGAGGTGAAGTAGAAATCATATCGGGCTATGATCTACCAGAGCTGGTAGAAGACTCTTACCGACGAGTCGGACAAGAAGAGACGCTTCTTGTCACACGCTCCAATAGGGATGCCGAAGAATACAACAAAGCCATCCGCAACCGTTCATTGTACTACGACGAGGAGATTGTCCCGGGTGAAAACCTCATGGTCGTGCGCAATAATTATCTATACCAACCCGTAGACAGCCAAGGCAATGCCACAAGCAACTTCCTTGCGAATGGAGAAATTCTAAAAGTGTTAGGCACTCGACGAGAACAAGAACTTCATGGCTTTACCTTCAGAGAAGCTGAACTCCAAGACACCAGTGGAGACTTTATTTCGGCACAGCTCCTGATGGACAGCCTATTTACACAAGCGCCAGCACTCACTAAGGAGCAGCGCCAAGTGCTGTACGAAGGGGTTTGCAGTGACTACCCACATATTACCAATCGCAGAGACCTATACCTAAAGCTTCGTCAAGACCCTTATCTTAATGCCCTTCAAGTCAAGTACGCCTATGCTATGACATGCCATAAAGCTCAAGGTGGGCAGTGGAAAGAGGTATACCTCAGTTTCGGTTATCTCACTCCAGAGATGATTAATCTCTCCTTTTGCCGTTGGTTATACACCGCTATGACCCGAGCTACAGAAAAGTTATACATTCTCAATCCACCCTCCTTTATCTTTGGAGACCTAGAGCAGTGAAGATAAGGAAGAGGCTACGCAGTTTAGTGCTGCGTAGCCTCTTCCTTATTTAGTAACTATCCTTAGTTCGATTACTTAGTCATACCAACCTGAGTTAGCTTACGACCCTTGAGTATCTCAGAAAGCGCAGCACGAACATCAGCAGTAGTAATGCTACGAAGCGTCTCTAGATAGTTGTCATGGAAGTTCTCGCCCTTGAAATAGTAAGAACTAATAACATTTAGCCAGTAACTATTCTCTCGCACATTCTGGTCATAGGCTTTCTCCATGTTGAGCACTGTCTTATTGAAGTACTCATCAATATTGATCTTGCCATCTGCTACAAGCTGAAGCTCACTCATAATCTTATTGTTAAGCTTCTCTACCTGATCTGGATTAGTCTGGTAGTAAATCAGCAAAGACTCCTCACCTCTAGGAGCTTCTTGTACAGAAGCCTGTACACCAACACCGTAAGTACCTCCTTCATCCTCACGAATACTCTTGAAGAACTGCTGGCTAAGCACCTCACCAAGGATATCAACAACCATATTCTCCTTCATACCATACTTGCCGTCATTAACAAATACAGCTATAGAAGCAGCAATTGGGTTTGTTCCGGTAAGTGTGATAGTGTTATCTGTGCTCTTAGGATTCATCTTAGGAGCTAGAGCGCTCTGGTCCGCCTCCTTAGAATGAGTACTTGGAAGAGACCCGATATAGCGCTCAAGGAGTGGTTGTACGGTTGCCTTGTCAAAGCTTCCAACTAGGAAGAAAGTAAAATCGCTCGCATCAGCAAACCTACCCTTATATGCTTCTACAATCTTAGCGTAGTCAATCTGGTCGTACTCCTCCACAGTCTTCTGCTGGCGAAGCTCATTCCCTGGATAGAGGACACCTGGAAGCGCCTTCCAGAAAGCATACATTGGATCAGCTGTACTTGACTTAAGCATAACCTTCGCTTTCTCTACCTGAGCGGCGAAGTCGCTATCGCTGCTACGCATATCTGTCATACGGAGATACATCAGCTGCAACATGCTCTCGAGATCCTTATCTGAAGACTTACCTCTCACGCCCTCTGATAGACCATTTACAAATGTACTAGCAGAAGCGGTCTTACCAGCGAGCACCTTAGAGAGTGCAGTATTATCAAAGTTAGCAACACCTGCCACATCTGCCATATCGAAAGATCGAGTATTGACAGAACCAAGCTTGTCGGCAAGCTGTAGATAACCACCATGGCTGATACCATAAAGACGAATATCATTCTTCTTATAATCTGTTGGCAGTAGGTATACGGTGGCACCATTCTCAAAAGTCCACTTCGTAACACCAAACTTCAGGTCATTCTCCTCACTAAGTAACTTACCTGGATCTGGAAGATTATCCATTAGAGGTACGTTAGAGAACTCATCCTTATAAGCCTCTACCTCCTGCTCCATACCCTTTTTGTAAGCAGCCATTAGCTCCTCCTCAGTTGGGAAAGAAACACCTTCCTTCTCCTGTCCCATAAGAAGTACTACAGTATTATTGCTATTTAGCAACTGCTGGAACATCTGATTGATAACATCTACTTGTAGACCCTGAGCTAGCTGGCTCATAAGCTGGTACTCGAACTCGATACCTGGGATATAGCCACCACTAGTGAAGTAGCTGCTATACTCATCAGCATAAGAAGTGTTGGTACGGTTTGCCTTAGAATTAAGGCTATTCTCATAGCTATTCACTAGCTCTGCACTTGCACGCTGATACTCGGCCGCAGTAAATCCGAAATCCTTAGCTCTCTTGATCTCAGCAGCAATTGCGTTTAGTGCTATCTCTCCCTTATTAGGTTCGAATACAGCAGTAATATCCACGTTATCCTCAGTCATTGTCAATCCCATGATAGGACCAATACTCATCTCTGCACCGATAAATGGAGCATTAGGCTTCTGTGCAATCTCCTCCAGACGGGTATTCATCATCATGCTTAGTACAGTGGTCATATAATTATTAGAAAGACCAACAGCAGATGCTTTATACTCCTTTGGAAGAGCATCATAGCTGGTAGAGATAGAGATGTAATTGCTCGTAGCTTCGGGATCAGTTACCACGATGCTAATTGGAGCCTCACGATCAGGCACTTCCTCATATACACGCTCAGCAGGATTCACAGGAGCTTTCATATCAGCGAAAGTATCCTTAATCTTCTTTTCCACTGCGTCTACATCAACATCACCTACAATCACTAGACCCTGAAGGTCTGGACGATACCACTTATGGTAGTAGTCGCGTAGCTCCTGATAAGAGAAGTTACGGACAACATCCATACTACCGATAGGCATACGCTTACCATAGTTAAGTCCGGGGAACATTCTCTTGAGCACCTGAGTAAGTACACGAGTATTACCCTTTTCACTTTGACGCCACTCCTCCTCAATTACGCCACGCTCATTATCAATCTCCTCATCTAATAGAGCAATACCATCGCTCCAATCACGAAGGATAAGGATACAAGAGTCCACCACGCCATCGCGATTTACAGGCGCATCCTTAATCGTATAACGAGTTTCATCAAAAGAGGTAAAAGCATTTAGTTCTTCACCAAACTTTACGCCAATACGCTCTAAGTAGTTAATCATCCCCTTACCTGGGAAGTGGCGAGAGCCATTGAAAGCGAGGTGCTCGAGGAAGTGAGCCAAACCTGACTGATTGTCCTCCTCCTGCATTGACCCAACACGTTGTACGATGTAGAAGTTAGCACGTTCTTTAGGCATCTCATTGTGGCGAATAAAGTAAGTAAGCCCATTAGGCAACTTCCCTACTCGAACATCTTTGTCAATTGGAAGAGGCTGCACTTGAGGATCCTGTGCAGCAACTTGGGTATAGCTACCAAGTAGCGCTACCACGAATAGACTCATCCAAAGTTGTAAAGTCTTTTTCATTTGTAGTTGTAAATTATAATTTATTATTATTCTATCTCCACCTGGGATTCTATATAGTCTCCTATTGCGCAAATGTACCTATTATATCGGAAATATCAAGCTCTAAAAAATATAAATTGTGCTAATTCTACTACACAGACTAGACAGAATATCTCTGTAATACAGTATGGTAGATCAAAGAAATATAAGCGAGTATCGGCAACTCGACAAGTCTGAAGACCGATACCAAGACCACTGAGTGGATATTGTACAAGAGACTCTGACTAGGAGGAGTGATTGTCTCTCCCTTTCTCACAGATCGCCCTATACATAGGAAAAAGTATTACACTAGGGAGCAAGGAAAGTCTCTCTCGGGAGGGACTGCAGTCTCTCGCCAGAGAAACTCGAGTCCCTCGCGGGAGGAACTGGAGTTCATTGCGGGAGAGACTATACACGGAATACCTACCACAATTGGGTTCTTTACGACCTCAACGATCTTTGGCTATCTATCTAGAAAATACAAATACGGAAAGCGCAAAACGCCCCCAGCTCATCACCGCCCTACTATCAGGCAACTTATTCCGCTCCAATTTGGCAACTATGAAGTAGGCCTATCGAAATAGCCATTTTGTTTTAATTATTTTGTACTTTTGCGAAACTAGTATAATCATAACCATTGTAACCTATGAAGAAAGTTTGGATGTGGTTCTTAGTGGCAGCACTCACTGTAGTAGCATACCCTCTAAGGGCGCAAGAGACAAAGGAGGGAGATCATCCGATTTGCCCTAGTGTACAGATGAAGACTATCGAAACCATGAAGAAGGAGTTTCCCGCTGGTAGCAACAAGGAGCTACTAGAGAGAGGCGTGAAGCACGTTGCCACTCTTTGGACAGCAAGTGATGGTGATTGCGATGCATTCCAAAAGTTTTGCGTGGAGAACTTTGCCAAAGACAGCGAAGCCCGCAAGCTATTATTTGAAAGACTGTCTCGCACTTATGAGATTCTTCTCGGTCACTACAACCTAATCGATGTCAAGCTAAAGGAACCACTACATCTTAGTGGAGACCCTATGCAGGATATCGACCTCATAGTAGGAAGTTACGATGTATCATCACACTTCTCGGATGATATGTACGCCACAAAGCTAGCTTTCGTTACGGCACTCAACTTTCCGCCCTATTCGCTAGCTGAAAAGAGCACCAAAGGAAAGGAATGGAGCAGGCTAGAGTGGGCTTTCGCTCGTATGGGCGACCTATTTTCAGCTCGTGTACCTGCCGAGCTCAAGATGGAAGTCTCTAAAACTCTAACCGAAGCAGATGCCTACATCTCGGACTACAATATATGTATGGATAAGTTGCGCAACGAAGCTGGCGAGCAACTCTTCCCTGATGGCATGAAACTAATTACCCACTGGGGACTACGTGACGAAATCAAGAGCAACTACTCCATCGCGGATAAGGGGTTAGAGAAACAGCGCATGATCTACGAGGTGATGAAGCACATCGTAAAGCAAGATATCCCTGCCGTGGTTATGAATAACCCAGAGGTGACTTGGCAACCTATATCTAATAAGGTATTCCAATCGGGCAAAGAGCTAAGCAACCCAGCGAGAGAGGAGGATGTACGCTACAACCATCTGCTTACGGCTATGCGTCAGCACCAAAAGCTGGATCAGTACTATCCACAGATGCCTACGCAACTGCACCGTGCCTTTGAAGGCAATATGGAACTACTACAAGCCGATGTAGTAAAGCTATTTGAGGGACTTCTCTCCTCACCTCAGGTCAAGGAGGTTGCTGCCTTTATCAGTAAGCGCCTAGGTCGTCCTCTTGAGCCACATGATATATGGTACAATGGCTTCAAGGGTCGTGGCGGATTGCCCGAGTCGGAGTTAGATGCTATCACCAAGGCGAAGTACCCAAATGCTGAGGCTGTATGGAAAGACCTACCTCGTATCCTCATGAACCTAGGATGGGACGAAGCCAAGGCAAATGAGATTGTTTCGCAAGTAGTAGTAGAGCCATCTCGTGGAGCAGGACATGCTTGGGGCGCAACTATGAAGGGCGAGAAAGCTCACCTTCGCACCAGGATTACTCCAGAGGGGATGGACTATAAGGGCTACAATATTGCTATTCATGAGTTTGGACACAACGTGGAGCAGGTACTTACACTGGAGGATGTAGACTACTACATGCTCAGCGGTGTACCTAACACAGCATTCACAGAGGCTGTTGCATTCCTATTCCAAAAGCGTGATCTAGAGATGCTTGGACTATCCAACCCATCTCCAGAAGATGAGCATTGGGAAGCTCTGACTGCATTCTGGGGTACCATGGAGATTATGGGCGTTTCGCTAGTAGATATTGCCGTGTGGGAGTGGATCTATCAGCATCCAGAAGCCACACCTGCTGAGCTTCGTGAGGCTGTACTTACCGAAGCGAAAAGGGTATGGAATACTTACTTTGCCGATATTCTTGGAGGAAAGGATGAACCTCTTCTCGCTGTGTACTCTCACATGATTGATAACCCTCTCTACTTGCCTAACTACCCTATCGGACACTTGATTAGTTTCCAAATTGAGGAGGCAGTAAAGGACAAGAATATTGCCAAGGAGCTTACACGGATGCTCACCTATGGTCGTATCATCCCTCAGCAGTGGATGGAGCATGCAGTAGGACAGCCTATCTCAATAGACCCTCTACTTCGCAAGACTTCCATAGCACTCGAGAAACTAGCTAAGTAATCAGCGCTATTCAGATACCAATAACCAGAGAGAGAGGTTGTGCAGAGAATGTTTTGCACAACCTCTCTCTCTGGTATATATAATTAGGTATCTTTGCTGTATAGATAGGGCAAATAGTGAGATGAAGATTTTGTGATGATTGAGTTTAGTAACGCCACCTTTCGTTTTGGAGACAAACTGGTTATAGATCGCTTTACCGACTTGATAGAGACTGGCGAGCATGTAGCCATTACTGGCGAGTCGGGAGCGGGGAAAAGCACGCTCCTAAATAGTATAGTTGGGCTGGCAATACCAAGAGAAGGGAGTATCGTAGTGGATGGATTAGCGGTAGTGCCTGAGCATATCCGCAAGATTCGCACGCTAGTCGGTTGGTTACCTCAGGAGGTTCAGCTACCTTATGATACGGTACTGGAGATGCTTCAGGCACCCTATAAATACAAAGCGAATAGACAGCAGAAGTTCGACCGTCAGAGATACGAGGAAGCAGTAGAGCGGCTCGGGCTCCCCACTACCATATTGGGTAAACCGATGCAGAAGATATCGGGTGGTGAACGGCAAAGGATGCTGATTATTTCCGCTCTATTGCAGGGCAGGAAGATACTCCTGATGGACGAACCTACATCAGCACTCGATCATACCAATACTCAGCGCTTTATCGAATACCTCTCCCAGCTCCACGACACTACAATAGTAACGGTGACGCACGACACCCAACTTGCGGAGTCTATGCACAGACAGATAACACTGAACAAGCTATGAATACAGCGGACATTTCTATACCCAATCTCGTGATAGGCTTATGCCTACTGCTCATCCCAATAGCTGTACACATCTACTACAATACGGGACAAGCGATGTCTATCACCCTCTCTGCAATCCGCATGGTAGTGCAGCTTTTTCTGGTTGGGTTCTATCTCAAGTACCTCTTTGAGTGGAATAACGCTTGGATCAATATTGTATGGCTACTCATCATGGTGGGTGTTTGCAGCATAGAGATGATAGGAAGGGTGGATCTGAATAAGAAGATTTTCCTTCCTGGGATATATGCTTCCATACTCTTTGCGGTATTTGTGGTGATAATGTACTTCCTAAGATTTGTGGTACAGCTCGACTATCTCTTTGAGAGCCGATACTTCATCCCTATGTGTGGTAGCCTGATGGGCAATATCCTAGGGAGCAACGTCCTTGGGCTCAATGCCCTTTTCCAAGGGCTTAGCACCGGAGAACGCTACTACCACTATATGCTTTGTAATGGAGCAAATAGGGAAGAGGCTACTCGTCCATTTATTCGGGGTGCCCTTCATACCGCCTTTACCCCTACAATAGCTTCGATGGCAGTGATGGGGCTGGTCTCTATGCCTGGCACCTTGGTAGGACAAATCCTAGGCGGTAGTTCCCCAAATGTAGCCATCCGATACCAGATAATGATTATGGTTTTGCACCTCGTGTGCTCCACTATATCGATAGTCCTTGTCCTCAATATCGCTATCCACCAGTCCTTAGATGGGTATGGCTTACTCCGCCCTGAGACTTTCACGAAAAAGAAGAAGGGCTAAGACGCTAATGTCGAAAAGAATAGCTACATTTGTCACAGATAATCTACATATATTCATTAGCATAGATACAGATATATCATGGCGCTAAAATTTATGACCGCTGACGAAGCAGCGCAGTTTGTAAGACACGATGACAATGTTGGATTTAGTGGTTTTACCCCTGCAGGTTGCCCTAAGGTAGTACCTGCGGCTATCGCTCGCCATGCCAAGGCTGAGCACGAGGCGGGAAGACCATTCAAGATTGGAATGTTTACTGGAGCATCTACTGGCGATAGGCTAGATGGTGAGCTTGCAAGAGCAAATGCAGTGAAGTTCCGCACCCCATACCAGTCCAACAATGATCTTCGCAACCTAATCAATAACGGAGAGACTGATTACTTCGATATGCACCTATCGATGCTCGCTCAGGAAATCAGGTATGGTTTCTTGGGCAAGATAGATATTGCTATCGTGGAGGCTGCCGAGGTAACGGAGGATGGTGAGATTGTCCCTACCACTGGTGTGGGTATCACGCCTACCATTTGTCGTCTTGCAGATAAGATTATTGTGGAGCTCAACGACCGCCATCCTAAGGCTATCCGTGGCATGCACGATATCTGCGAGCTTCAAGACCCTCCTCATCGTGAGGCTATAGCGGTACTTGACCCACACGATCGCGTAGGGCAGGAGTGTGTAAAGGTAGACCCCGCTAAGATTGTAGCCGTAGTTAAGACCTCTGAGCCTAATGACGACTCTGCATTTGCTCCGCTAGACGAAGTGACCAAAGCGATTGGAGCCAATGTGGCTAAGTTCTTCGAGGAGGAAATGAAGGCAGAGCGCATCCCCTGTGACTTCCTACCAGTGCAGAGCGGTGTAGGTAATGTAGCCAATGCAGTGCTCGGAGCCATGGGTGAGAATGAGCATATACCAGCCTTTAATGTCTATACAGAGGTGATCCAGGACGCAGTAATCACCCTGATGGAGAAGGGTAAAGTGAAGTTTGCTTCAGGTTGTTCTCTTTCGGTCTCTCGTGAATGCATCCAGAAGATATACGGCAACCTTGACTTCTTCAAGGATAAGATTCTTCTCCGCCCACTAGAGTACTCCAACAACCCAGAGGTAGCACGCCGCATTGGTATCATTGCTATCAACACGGCTCTAGAGGCAGACATCTATGGTAATATCAACTCTACCCATGTCCTCGGTACCAAGATGATGAATGGTATTGGTGGATCTGGCGACTTTACTCGCTCAGGGTATCTATCCATCTTTACGACTCCATCGGTAGCGAAGAATGGTGATATCAGTTGCTTCGTGCCTATGGTATCGCACCTGGATCACTCGGAACACTCTGTGAAGATTATAATCAGCGAATACGGTATTGCAGACCTTCGCGGGAAGTCTCCAAGACAGCGTGCCGAGGAGATTATCAATAAGGTGGTACACCCAGACTACAGGGAGAAGCTACGTGAGTACCTAGAGATTGCTCCTCAAGGACAGACCAAGATGCACTTAGATGCCTGCTTTGAATTCCACCGCCAGTTCAAGGAGACTGGTTCCATGAAGAACGCAGACTTTAGCAAGTATAAGAAATGAACTTCAATACATTGAAAGTAAGCTCCCTCACGCTCCTAATAGCACTGCTACTAGGGGCGTGTGGCGGTTCTAAAAGCGAAGACAAGAAGTCTTCTGCGCAAGCACCCGAGATGCCTACCCCTCCGGCTATCATGACAGACCCCACTGAAAGGGCTGGATATATGCTCGGCGGTCTCTTTGAGGGCGTGGAGGAGATAACCCCCGATATGTTCGCCAATGACAGGGCTAGGGAAGAATGGCTTTCCGACTTATATGCCATCGGAAACAATGCCGATGAGGAGGTTCAACGCCGAACGATGGACACTTTCTTTAACCTTGCCACCCCAGCTATGGACTCTATAGCCTTGGAGATTGGAGCAAACTACCTAGGTCATCCCAATTCCCCTATATTTAATGAGGAGAGATACCTCCTTGTAATGGAAGAAGCCAATAAACAAGGGCTCCTAGATACTGCGGATCAAGTTCGACTTGAAGACCGCAAGGCGCTCTTCAATAGAAACAAAGTCGGTTTTCCTGCTGAGGACTTTACCTACCAAACGGCTGACGGCAGCAAACACACCCTCTACAATAGCTTTAAGGGCTATGAGCTGCTTCTGATGTTTTACAATCCCGACTGCGGTACATGCCAGAAGTTTATGGAGTACATTGGGACAAGCAACATCATCAAGAGTGCAGTAAAAAAAGGGCTAAAGGTACTTTGCATCTACGCCCAAGACGACGTGGAAGAGTGGCTCAGTAAACTCAGCATTGTCCCAGACTTCGCCACCGCTGGCTATAATGCTGATGGTGTCATTTGGAACGAAAGCCTCTACGACCTCAAAGCGCTCCCCACCCTTTACCTCCTAGATAAGGAGAAAAAGGTAATACTTAAGGATACTTTCCCTCAGGATATCGAAAATTATCTCGAGAACCGTTAATCATGAAAGGAATCGTACTAGCAGGAGGATCAGGGACTCGGCTATACCCTGCGACAATCCCATTTTCCAAACAACTCTTGCCCGTCTATGGCAAACCACTCGTCTACTACCCCATATCAGTACTGATGTTGGCAGGGATAAGAGAGATATTAATCATTACCACGCCGGATGACCAAGCACTCTTCAAGAAGTTACTAGGCGATGGAAGCCGTTTCGGTATCTCTCTATCTTACATCGTACAGGAACGACCTGAGGGGATTGCTCAAGCCTTTCTCCTAGCAGAGGATTTCCTCGCCGGTGAAGACGCTTGCCTGATCCTCGGTGATAATATCTTCTATGGCCAGTCTTTCGACCGCACGCTTAAGGAGGCATTAAGAAGGGTTAAGGAGGAGCGTGAGGCAGTAGTATTCTCCTACTATGTACGCGACCCCGAAAGGTATGGTGTGGTAGAGTTTAACCAAGATTTCAAGGTGCTCTCTATAGAAGAGAAACCCACAGAACCCAAGAGTAACTATGCTGTAGTAGGGCTCTACTTCTATCCTAACGATGTAGTAGAGGTAACCAGAAAAGTAAAACCATCTGCCCGTGGTGAGCTAGAGATTACCACGGTAAACCAGCTATACCTAGGTGAGAATAGGCTTGCTGTCGAACCTCTCGGACGTGGATTTGCTTGGCTAGACACTGGAACCTTCGAGTCCCTACATGAGGCAAGCGAATTTATTCGTGCCATAGAGCGCCGTCAAGGACTACAGGTAGCTAACCTCGAGGAGATAGCCCTAAACAAAGGGTGGCTCAATGCCGAAAGCATACGCGCTACTGCCGAGAAGTACAAAGGGAGCGAGTATGCCAAGTACCTACTCCACTTAATAGAGGAGTAGAGCATAAAATCTAAGAAAAGTGTGCTCTAGAGCACACTTTTCTTTAAGATACAGATACACAATATATTGAGTACGATAGACCTCTTATTAGAGTACATTATAGGATAGAAATAGGCACACAGAGAAAGATTTTCTTAGGGAAATGGGCAGAAATGTTTGGTAGATTAAAATATTCTATGTACCTTTGCATCGCAAACGAGAGAAAGACTTGAATGCAGGACTTATCGGGGTGTAGCGTAGTCCGGTTAGCGCACCTGGTTTGGGACCAGGGGGTCGTGAGTTCGAATCCCACCACCCCGACAGAAGTGAATCGAGCTTGAGGAAATCCTCAGGCTCGTTTTCTTTTATACCCTATCGTACTATCCCAGACTGCAGCGCATAAGAGTACCAAACACCATACTCGCAACACCCCCTCCTTACTTTACCAACCCCCAACCGCCATACATAAAGCAACCGACACAACCTCGCGCCTAACATACAACCGAAAAATAAAACGAGCCTAAGGTGATCCTCCTCAGGCTCGCTCTCTTCTTACTATCTATTGCCGTATTGCTGTTCGTAATAGCTTTGGTAGTCACCGCTCGTGACATACTCCAGCCAGTCTTGGTGCTTCAGATACCAAGCCACCGTGCGCTGCATCCCTTCCTCTACCGTCACACTTGGTTGCCAACCTAACTGATGAGAGATCTTACGTGAGTCAATCGCATAACGTACATCGTGACCTGGGCGATCTGCGACAAAAGTAATCAAACCTAGAGAGTGCCCCTCAGGGTGACCTAGAATACTATCGACCGACCTTATTAATAGCTTAACGAGGTCAATATTCCTCAACTCGTTATTTCCACCTATATTATAAGTCTCCCCAGGCTTTCCCTTAATCATAATGCACTCAATAGCCCTTACATGATCCAGCACGTAAAGCCAATCACGAACCTGAGAGCCATCCCCATACACAGGGATAGGCTTTTGATCAATAATATTGCGAATCACCAGCGGAATCAACTTCTCGGGAAACTGGAGTGGTCCATAGTTATTGCTACAATTACTAATCAAAGTAGGCATCCCAAAAGTGTCGTGATAAGCACGCACAAAGTGGTCGGCACTCGCCTTACTAGCAGAGTATGGAGAGTGTGGTTCATACCTATTCTGCTCGGTAAAGGCGTGCTCATCATGAGCGAGAGAACCATAGACTTCATCCGTACTTACTTGAAAGAAACGCTTATTGGAAAAATCTCCCTTCCACGCCTCATACGCAGTTTGTAGTAGATTTACCGTCCCCACCACGTTAGTGTACACAAAAGGGAGAGGTCCCAGAATACTCCTATCAACGTGACTTTCGGCAGCGAAGTTTACCACATTAGTAATCGGATATTTGGCAAAAAGCGCCTGTACCTCCTCTATCTTAGAGATATCCACACGCTCAAAGCAGTAATTCTCAGCACCCTCAATCCCTTTCAGATTCGCTAAACTACCTGCATAGGTTAGCGCATCGACATTGACAAATAGGTACTCCGGATATTCAGGCACCATAGTTAGCAAGAAATTGGATCCAATAAACCCTGCGCCCCCAGTTACTGCGACTACTTTCTTATAATTAATCCCAGACATAATGCTTATATCAGTACTTGGTTAGACTCTATGGCATGCCCCATAAGCGTAGCGCTCGACACCTCATCTACCACTACTCGAACAAATTCGCCTATACGATGCTGTTGCTTATCAAAAACGACCACCTTATTTTGTTGTGTCCTACCATAGTATTGCTCCCTACTTTTCTTAGAGAAGCCCTCTACCAACACCGTAAACTCTTTCCCTATATCCTCCTTATTACTCTCTGCCTGTATCTCCTGCTGCAGATCTATCATCCTTTGCAAGCGCTCTAGCTTCACCTCTTCAGGCACATGATCTTCAAGATGCTTTGCAGCGTATGTCCCGGGACGCTCCGAATACTTAAAGAGGAAAGCGGAGTCGAACCGAATCTCCCGCATAATACTTAACGTCTCCTCAAACTCCGCCTCTCCTTCGGCATGAAAACCACAGAAGATATCAGTAGAAATACCACAATCAGGTATCAACTCCCTTATCTTTGCCACTCTATCTAAAAACCACTCCCGAGTATAACCTCTACGCATAGCCTTGAGAACCGTATTGCTACCGCTCTGCAGAGGCAAGTGGATATGCTTGCAGATATTAGGATACTTAGCCATCATCTGAATGGTCTCATCGGTCATATCCTTGGGGTGAGGAGAGGTAAATCGGATGCGCATATTAGGCGCAGCTGTAGCCAAGAGCTCCAAAAGCCTCGGGAAGTCTACTACCTCCCCTTCTGGCGATTCATACCGATACGAATTGACCGTCTGCCCCAGCAGAGTCACCTCCCTATAGCCAAGGCGTTTCATCTCCTCCAGTTCATTGAGGATACTCTTCACCTCCCTACTCCGCTCACGACCACGAGTATATGGCACAATACAATAGCTACAGAACTTATTGCATCCCCTCATGATGGAGATAAAACCCGAGATATGTACGCCATCTAGCTTTAGCGGAATCACATCCTTGTAGGTCTCGTTGGTAGAGAGCTCCACATTCATAGCCTTCTCTCCAGCCTCGGCAGCTCCTATAAGGTTAGGTAGATCGAGATATGAGTCGGGGCCTACAACCACATCGGCATGGTGTTCGTCTATCAAACGCTCCTTAACACGTTCTGCCATACACCCAAGCACGCCAATAATCATCCCAGGGCGGTGCTTCCGGCGAATACCATCTATCTGCTCTAGTCGGTTAATCACCTTTTGCTCTGCGTTGTCTCGCACCGAGCAGGTATTAAGAAACACCACATCGGCATCCTCCATGCGCTCCGTCATACCGTAGCCTATGGTTTCCATTATCGCATACACGACTTCGGAGTCAGCTACATTCATTTGGCAGCCATAGGTCTCCATATATAGGAGCTTAGACTGTTCGCTATTATCTATTATCTTATCGTTCATTATTTGACATCTATTTGGTCAGCCCATACTATTTAGCTAACTTTGAGAAACAAAGATACCAAAAACAACTTGACAGACAGAACATAATAATATGAGTTGGATAATATGGGTTGCTATCATCTTCTTCATCTTCAAGAAGGGCTCCGACGGACTTAAAAAGATAATAGAAGAGCATCAGGAGCGAGAGAGAGAGGATATGGTGGAAGCAGCAGAGCATAACGCCAAACGTGATGCCCAGCTAGAGGCATGGCGAGAAGAGGCGCACATGAAACTAAATAATACCTTGCCCACCCCCAAAGAGATTACTCCCACCACAAACTACCAGAGCCTAGATGTCCTCACAGAGATAGAGGGAGGGAAACTGATGGTGGAAGTTCTAGACTCCAAAGAGGCAGGCAAGAGTAATCCTTTAGCCAAAGACATCCTAGACCTAGATAGTAACATCCAACAAAAGCTCCGCACTGCCGTAGTGATGAAAGAGATACTAGATAGAAAATACAACTAAATTTGCCCCCTCAGGTTAGACTCGTAACATCTAGCACAAGGCAGTGCAAATACAGCACATAGCTTATTCCAAATATTGGCGAGCGGTCTCAGTCTTTACGACGACCGCAATAAGGCAAATTTATTCCTAGAGATAAAAATATTTATTTCTAGGAATAAATATTTTTATTTGTACAGAAAAATAAATTTATTTCTAGGGAAAAATTTCCCTGGTTGCGCTAGCCATAATGAGTGCTCGCGCTAGTGAGATTCTTTGCTCTATATTGTCATATTATGGCATATATATTTATCCATCTGACAATCTAACACTTACAATGACGTAGCAAAGGAGCAACGAAAATATTTGGGGCAAATATTTGGCGGATTAAAATATTCATTGTATCTTTGCAGAGCAAAATCAGAAAGAGAGCTTTCTACTGGGGATGGACAATTTTGCGGCTGTGGCGTAATTGGTAGCCGCGCTAGACTTAGGATCTAGTGGAGCAATCCGTGGGGGTTCGAGTCCCTTCAGCCGCACACTTCACGTGTTTCACACGTTTTAGTAGATTGTAAGTTTTTTGGTTTTGGGTGCTCTGAGATGTGTCTGAACATCCCAGAGCTTTCTTTTTATGCTTTATTAATACCACAGGGCGACCATACTTGGGAGATTTACTTATTTTGTGGTAGATTTGTGGCGGAGAAGGTCTTCAGGAAACAGAGAGGTTAAACCTCTACTCCATTGGATCGTCGAAAAGATAAGGAAGGTAATGAATCGGGCAAGACCAAACTGGTCACCGTCCATTGACTAGAAGAAAAGAGAATATAAATATGAACAGTGTAAAGAAACTTGTACTACCTCTACTATTCGCCATCGCTATAGTTTTTGGCGCGCAGGTAGTGTATGCTCAAGACGACAGCAATGCAGCAAAGATTGAGGCAAAGGAGACTGAGCATGACTTCGGGGTATTTAAGGAGGGTGATGGAGATGTGAGCCACGTTTTCGTAGTAACCAACACCGGCAAGTCACCTCTTGTGATTACACGCGTTATCTCCTCTTGTGGATGCACAACCCCTTCATTCACCAAAGAGCCTATCGCTCCAGGAAAGAGTGGGGAAGTGACGGTGATATACAACCCTACCGGTAGGGTATACCCTTTCACCAAGACGGTTTCCGTATACAGCAATGGCAAAAAGGGGCCACTGGTACTAACCATTAAGGGTGAAGTAGTAAAGTAAATTGGACAATCGCTTTAGCTAGAAGCGGATGTCTTGGGATTAACTGTAGCGAAACCCTCTTGGCAAATGGAATATTTGCTTGAGAGGGTTCTTTTTTAGGATGATAGTAGAATATAGAGCATAGGATGGATTGGAAGGAAGGTGAAGAGCCTTTGAGGAAAGCAATAGAGCAGAGAAAAAGCTTCCTACAATTGGCAATGTACGATGGGCTAAAGGTAGGGTTACTATTTATGGCTCAGGCAATAGCACTGTTATTGTACCAACTGGGAAGCTTATCCTCCTTGTTACTTTTGGCTTCGATAATAGGCGTCCCTGTTATGCTATATATATTAGGAGTGAGGTTTAGAGATCATCAGATGGGTGGCAGCATAAGGTATATGCACATTGTAAGCTACCTTTCGTGGACCTATATCTTTGCCATTGGCATAGGATTTCTATCCTATTTCATTGCGACTACGCTTCTCTTCAAGGATCCTACATTTGTGGAGACAATGGAAAAATCATTCGAGATAGTCACACAGATTGTACAGCAAAACATGGATCAGGATGGGGAGGCTATCGCAAGTCTTAGGAACATCACACCTGTGAGAGTGTCAGGAGCCATTGCCATGCAGGCTCTATTCAATGGACTTATATACATATATATAATAGGACTGGTCATAAAAAAGAGCAATAGATAATGGATAATAGGGTGGACTTAACTATTCTGATTCCTCTGTACAATGAAGAAGAATCGCTCAGAGAACTACACAGCTGGATTACTCGTGTAGTAACCGAGATGGGCGTGAGCTATGAGGTGCTCTTTATCAATGATGGTAGCACAGACGGTTCTTGGCAAGTGATACAGGAACTAAGAGAGAGAGACCCCAACGTGAGGGGGATTAGCTTTATCCGCAACTATGGTAAGTCCCCTGGGCTACAAGTAGGCTTTCAGCACTGTCGTGGCAATGTGGTAATCACTATGGATGCCGACTTGCAAGACTCGCCCGATGAGATTCCTGAGCTCTACCGTATGATTGTGAAGGACGGCTTCGACGTAGTAAGCGGGTGGAAAAAGAAGAGGTACGACCCGCTCAATAAGACTCTGCCAACCAAGCTATTCAATGCAACGGTTCGAAAGTTCTCAGGTATCAAACTCCACGACTTCAACTGCGGTCTCAAGAGCTACAGAGGGGATGTAGTTAAGAATATTGAGGTGTACAACGACATGCACCGTTTCCTACCCTATATGGCTAAACTAGCTGGTTTTGAAAATATTGGGGAGAAGTCGGTTCAGCATCAGGCGAGGAAGTACGGGCACACGAAGTTTGGCATGAGTAGGTTTGTCAATGGTTACCTAGATCTACTTGTACTATGGTTTACTGGCAAATTCAGTCGCAAGCCGATGCACTTCTTCGGGCTCTGGGGCAGTGTCATGTTTATTATAGGCTTCCTTGCGCTCATGGGCATTCTTATCTATAAGTTTGTTGCGCTGCAGAAGGGCATCCCAGCACGATTAGTAACAGATTTGCCCTATTTCTATATCTGCATCCTTGCCATTATACTCGGCGTACAGCTCTTCCTCACAGGATTTATTGGAGAATTGCTGGCTCGGCAGTCTCCCAACCGTAATAGTTATATCATCAAAGATGAAATATAAAGTGCTACTCACTATTCTACTGACCATAGTAGTTTTGGGCTGTGGTCATAAAGATGCCCAGTATTTCCGTGAAAGCGGTACCCGCTTCCACACCCTTTACAATATCACCTACCAGTCGGATAGGGAACTCACACGAGAGATAGATAGCACGATGTCGGCATTCAATGCTTCGCTCAATCCGTTCGATAGCACTACTCTCATCTCAAGAGTCAATCGCAATGAGAGCTCCACGATAGATAGCATGCTTAAAACAGTGGTGCTGAAAGCGTTAGAGGTAAGCTCCATAACGGACGGTGTCTATGATATTACAGGTGCCCCTTACTTCGACATTTGGGGCTTCGGCACCAAGAAAGGGGTGACTCGGGAAGCTACTCGTCAGGAGATAGATAGTATTGCCGAATTTGTAGGCTGGCAGAAGCTCACCATATTGGGAGACACTCTGCTGAAGACCGATCCAAGGATACAGCTCAACCCTTCATCGCTATCCAAAGGCTATGTAGTAGACCTCGTAGCGCGCACGCTCGAAGCAAACGGCGTGGAAAATTACCTAGTGGAGATTGGCGGAGAGATTGTAGCCAAAGGGCTTAATCCCAGCGGTAAGTGCTGGAGGCTGGGGATAAACAAGCCTATTGAGGACAATACGGGATTGGTCAATGAGATTGTATATGCCGTGGACATTTGCGATGGTGAGGGGATGGCTTCCAGTGGAGACTACCGCAACTTCAAGATAGTTGACGGACAGAAAGTAGCGCATACTATTGATGTATGCTCTGGCTTACCTGCGCACCAAAACATCCTTAGCGCCACGGTGGTAGCGCCAAACTGTATGGAAGCCGATGCTTGGGCTACTGCATTTATGGCTCTAGGCTTGGAGCGAAGCAAAGCAATACTAGCACACCAACCACAACTCAAGGTATGCCTGATCTATATCGATAGTATCACGGGTAACTACCAGACCTACGAGAGCGGCATTGAACTAATAGAACTAGAGGACTAAAGGCATGACACACGACGAAGGTAAGTGGCACGACACTCTGCAGCAACTGAGAATACAACTGCGCCGAGCAATGGACGGAGAAACATCTAGCCACCAAAGAAACTTAGGGCTGGAGTATAAGATCAACTTTGGCGTCAATATCCTTCGGCTGAAAGCGATAGCAGAGACGCTTCCCAACGATCAAGAACTGGCCGACCTCATGTGGAGCAAGGACGTGCGAGAGATGAAACTACTCTCCCTCTTCCTTAGGCAGCCCAGCACGCTCACTACCACGGAAGCACTAAAGCTAACCTCTGAAGTCCCAACGCTCGAAGTCGCCGAACAGCTGGTATTCCGTCTCCTTCGGTTTGTACCGTTTGCCCCTTCGCTACTGTCTACTCTATTCGAGCAGCGGTACGCACCCAACACACCGCCAGCAGTAGTCCCCTACCTCTTGCTCAACCATCTTACGAATGATGAGCGCCTAACCCCAGAGCTATTCGATAGGCTATCCCCAATGATAATAGAGGACTTTTCAGAGTGTAGTAAGTATCTTCCTACCATTATATATAATGCCCTTCAGCGGATTGTCTACAACCGTCCGGATCTGAATGTCCGTACCATCTGCGAAGAAGTGTGCTCAAAGGGCGACATGGTAGTCGTGGGGCTAGCCACAGATATCATTACCATCATAGAGGAGAAAGGGGTATGAAAGTAGCTATTCACCCATCGTGGCAGGAAGTACTACAGCCCGATTTCGACATGCCCTACTTTGAGAAACTTACGGCATGGGTAAGGCAAGCCTATCAGACCACCGAGGTATATCCACCCGCATCACTGATATTCAACGCATTCAACCTTACGCCCTTTGACGAAGTAAAGGTCGTAATTTTAGGACAAGACCCTTACCACAATCCCGGGCAGGCGATGGGGCTTAGCTTCTCCGTACCCGAAGGAGTCCCGCTCCCCCCATCCCTCCAAAATATATTCAAAGAGGCTTCGGATGACCTGCAGCTACCAGCACCCACCAGTGGTGATCTCACACACTGGGCAGAGCAAGGGGTGTTGCTCCTCAATGCCATACTAACGGTGCAGGCACACCAACCTCGCTCTCACCACTCCTTCGGCTGGCAGATTCTGACAGATAAAGTCATCGAGCTGCTCAACAAAAAGCGCGAAGGGGTTGTTTTCATACTATGGGGCAGTGATGCCCAGCGAAAAGAATGGCAGATAGATACAACGAAGCACTTGGTGCTAAAAGCCCCTCACCCTTCACCGCTATCCGCCTACCGAGGTTTCTTTGGGACAAAACCCTTTTCGCAAACCAATTACTACTTGATGAGTAGAGGCAAACGCCCTATTCAGTGGATTAAGTAACCCTTTTAGACTGATTAGACAAAGATGAATATTGCAATAGTAGGTGCCTCAGGTGCCGTTGGTCAAGAGTTAATAAAGCTCGTAGAGGAGCGCAACTTCCCATATACCTCGCTCCGACTCTTTGGGTCGAAGCGAAGTGCTGGGCACAAGTACACTGTCAGAGGCGAAGAAATAGAAGTAGAGCTTCTCCAGCACGGTGACGCCTTCAAGGGTATAGACATTGCTTTTGTCTCCGCTGGCGGTGACACCTCTAAGGAGTTTGCCGAGACCATCACTAAGCATGGCACCATCATGATAGACAACTCGAGCGCCTTCCGAATGGATACCGATGTCCCTCTTGTTGTCCCTGAGGTGAATGCGCACCGTGCACTTGAGACCCCAAGGAATATCATTGCCAACCCCAATTGCACTACCATCCAAATGTTGGTACCGCTCAAGGCTATCCACAATCTATCCCCTATCACCAAGGTACACGTTGCCACCTACCAGAGTGCAAGTGGTGCAGGACAATCTGGTATAGAGGAGCTGGAGCATCAGACCCATGAGTACGCCGAGGGGAAAGAGACCACGGTAGAGAAATTCGCCTATCAACTACTCTTCAACCTTATTCCTCAGGTAGACCAGTTTACCGAGAATGGCTACACCAAGGAGGAGCTCAAGATGATTAATGAGACACAGAAGATCATGGAATCCCCGATCTCCGTCAGTGCCACTTGCGTCCGAGTGCCCGTACTACGCGCTCACTCCGAAGCCATTTGGGTAGAGACACAAGAGCCACTCACCGTGGCACAAGTCCAAGAAGCTATACGGGAAGCCGACGGAGCAGTACTCATCGACGAACCATCCAAGAAAGAATACCCCATGCCACTATTCCTATCTGGCAAGGATCCGGTATACGTTGGTCGCATTCGTAAAGACCTCACCAACCCCAATGGTATAGCTTTCTGGTGCGTCAGCGATCAGATCCGAAAGGGTGCTGCCCTCAACGCCATTCAGATAGCCGAATACCTGATCAGCCATAAGTAAGCGTAAGCATCAACACATCCGTAAGCAGGAGCGCAAAGAGAGTGATACTTTGCGCTCCTGCATTCTTCTCTCTGGGAATTGCTATATAGCCACTTATAGCCGCTTTTCTCCGCCATCTCGCATATTTTTACTACATTTGCGCCAAAGAAATTATCACACACATTAACATTCATTTCGTATGAAGAATATTCTTATCATCGGTTCTACCGGGCAGATTGGTACAGAATTAGCCATGCACCTCCGTGGCATCTACACAGATGGTCAGGTAGTAGCAGGATACATCAAGGCTCAGCCACCAAAGAAGGAGCTCCTAGAGAGCGGTCCTTGTGAGGAGGTAGACATTACCAATGCTCAGCAGATTGCAGACGTAGTGAAGAAGTACAATGTAGATACCATCTACAATCTAGCAGCTCTTCTCTCGGCAGTCGCTGAAGCCAAGCCACAATTAGCATGGCAGATTGGCCTAGGTGGTCTATTCAACACCCTAGAGGTAGCACGTGAAATGGGCTGTGCTGTATTCACTCCTAGCTCTATTGGCGCCTTCGGACCAGCTACGCCTAAAGACAAGACACCACAGGACACCATCCAGCGCCCTACCACTATGTACGGTGTCACCAAGGTATCTGGCGAGCTCCTTAGCGACTACTACTTCCGCCGTTTTGGCGTAGATACGCGCTCAGTACGCTTCCCAGGGCTTATCTCCAATGTAGCGCCTCCTGGAGGTGGCACCACCGACTATGCCGTAGACATCTACTACAAGGCAGTCCAAGAGGGCAAGTTTGTATGCCCAATTGCCGAGGGTACCTACATGGATATGATGTATATGCCCGATGCCCTCAATGCTATGGTACAGCTCATGGAGGCTGATCCTACCAAGCTCGTTCACCGCAATTCATTCAACATTGCAAGCATGAGCTTCCAGCCTGGTGACATCTATGAAGCCATCAAGAAGGAGATTCCAACCTTCGAGATGACCTATGAAGTGGACCCTCTTCGCCAAGCTATCGCAGAATCTTGGCCTAACTCCCTCGATGACAGTTGCGCTCGCAACGAATGGGCTTGGAACCCTAAGTACAATCTCGAGACGATGACGACCGACATGATACGCGTCCTCAAAGAGCGCTTCAATAAGTAAGCACAACCTCAGAGGAAGGAATACGAGGAGCTCCTCTACCACAATGGTAGAGGAGCTCTACATTTGTAGGCTATACCCCTCGTGATTATGGGAGGAGTAGCAAATAAATAAGTATATTTGCGAAGGATGACAAGCATGTTTTATTACACGCATTTCAGCGTACAAACTACGACAATGACGGAGCGCTACACACGCTCCACCTTCACCACATATACGACATACAGAATGGAATACTTCAGTTGCTACACACCGAACTGCCCTCGCAGAGAATCCTGCACGCTATGGCAAAACGCCCTCCTAGAGATAGAACACGAAGCTAAACTCCTATCCCTTACCAACCCCCGCCTCATAGAAAAAGCCGGAGGTTACGACCATTGCCCCAACTACCACGAATACAAGCTGAGGCGCTTTGCGAGAGGACTCGTGTGGACTTACGACGACTTGACCATTGCTCAGTGGCGGGACATCAGGTCAGAGCTTAGTGCCCACTTCAGCAAAAGCGCCATTACGCGCATGCGCTGTGGTTACGAAGCCATAAGCCCAGAGGAACAGGAGCTGATTGCCCACATCTTCGACTCCGCGGCACCAGGGAGTAAGCCTCGGTACATCACGTACGAAGAGCACTACACCAAGCCCCCAAGAGTAGAGGGCAAGGCTGCGCACGAACTCCTTCATTCGTAGGATCATCCCCTTACCAACCATAGACAGGAAACTTTCCGTCGTAGGTACGTGAAGTTTCCGTCGATGGAAAGCAAAGTTTCCACCGTTGGAAACAAAAGTTTCCGTCGACGGAAATAAAAGTTTCCACCGTTGGAAACCTACCGTTCCAAAGCTGGAAAGTTTTTTGGAAAACTATTGTACCAGCCGATAGATAGGTGAGGAGCTTGAGGTGGAAGCCCAAGAAGAGACTGTTGCACGGTGGCGAACTACTGCGTTACTTTCGACATTCGGTTTCGGTCACGTACGTGAGTACGCTCCCGTCAGCCTCAGCCTCAGTCTCAGTGCCTTGTATTTCACCACCGTGCAACATTCTCAAGAAGTCCCCACGACCCACCCTAGTAGTTGGCGTTTCGAGCATAGAAAAAGAGCCACCCACAGGACGTGGGCAGCTCTTACTATGCTTATTAGTGTAATAGACTATTACAGCTTTGGGCCAGCAGCTACGAGAGCCTTACCAGCAGCATTGCCAGTGAACTTCTCGAAGTTCTTGATAAAGCGGCTAGCCAAGTCCTCAGCCTTGGTGTTCCACTCGCTAGCGTTAGCGTAGGTATCACGAGGATCGAGGATTGCTGGGTCTACACCAGGAAGGGCTAGTGGGATATTGAACCCGAAGTATGGCATCTCGCGCGTCTCAGCCTTGTCGATAGAACCATCGAGGATAGCATCGATAATACCACGGGTATCCTTGATAGAGATACGCTTACCGGTACCATTCCAACCGGTATTCACGAGATATGCCTTGGCACCATTTGCCTGCATCTTCTTCACAAGCTCCTCGGCATACTTCGTTGGGTGGAGCGATAGGAACGCTGCACCGAAGCAAGCAGAGAATGTAGGCGTTGGCTCAGTGATACCGCGCTCTGTACCTGCGAGCTTTGCAGTAAATCCGCTTAGGAAGTAGTACTGAGTCTGCTCTGCATTGAGGATAGAGACTGGAGGAAGTACGCCGAATGCATCTGCCGATAGGAAGATAACCTTATTGGCATGACCAGCCTTAGAGACCGGCTTCACAATGTTCTCAATGTGGTAGATTGGGTAAGACACACGGGTATTCTCGGTTACCGACTTATCTGCGAAGTCAATCTTACCATCCTTATCTAGGGTAACGTTTTCGAGAAGTGCATCCCTGCGGATAGCGTTGTAGATATCTGGCTCGCTCTCCTTGCTTAGGTTGATGACCTTTGCATAGCAACCGCCCTCGAAGTTGAAGATACCATCATCATCCCATCCGTGCTCGTCGTCGCCGATGAGTAGACGCTTAGGATCGGTAGAAAGGGTAGTCTTACCTGTACCTGACAGACCGAAGAAGATTGCGGTCTCCTTGCCGTCCTTGCTGGTATTAGCAGAGCAGTGCATAGATGCCATGCCATTGAGAGGGAGGCGGTAGTTCATGTAGGAGAACATACCCTTCTTCATCTCACCACCATACCAAGTATTGATAATTACCTGTACCTTCTCCTTTAGGTTGAAGACAACCGCAGTCTCGCTATTCAGACCTAGCTCCTTGTAGTTAGTCACCTTAGCCTTAGAAGCATTGAGGATCACGAAGTCTGGCTCACCGAAGTTCGCAAGCTCTTCCTCGGTTGGGCGGATAAACATATTCTTTACGAAGTGAGCCTGCCAAGCTACCTCCATGATAAAACGAAGCTTGAGGCGGCTATTCTCATTGGCACCTACGAAAGCGTCTACAACAAATAGGCGCTTATTAGAGAGCTCATCCGTAGCAATCTTCTTGATTGTAGCCCAGTGCTTCTCATCTACTGGCTTATTATCGTTCTTATACTCATCTGAAGTCCACCATACAGTGTCGCGAGATACCTCGTCCATGATGAAGAACTTATCCTTAGGTGAACGACCAGTATATACACCAGTCATGACATTTACAGCACCTAGCTCGGATACTTGTCCTTTCTCAAAACCCTCCAAATCACTGCGAGTCTCCTCCTCGAAAAGCTGATCATACGAAGGATTGTAGATGACTTCAGTGGATCCAGTGATACCGTACTTAGTTAAATCGACGTTCTTTGCCATATTAAAAATGTTTGATACATGTTATTTGAATCTCAATCTATCTTACTTACTAAGCACAAAGATACGTAATAATAGTATCCCCACCAACGATTTAAGTAATTATTTCTCCATTGAGTAGTTCCCCTCACGAATAGGCGAGGGGCGATGAAGAGCGAATACTCAGAAAACCAATGGTTAGTAGTCGGGATATAGCAGGTACTTAGCTCGCAGTGCCCGATAGGCATCAAGGTCTTTTGCCCAGCTCTGCCGCATCTCCTCGGCCGAGAGACCAGCCATGATTTGCTGGTAGAGTGTGCCATTGCCCGCTAGGAGATTGAAGGTAGACTTTCTATTGACGAAGTCGATGCCATATTGCTTGCTGGCTTGGTACGCTTCTATGATTACCTCTAGGTTGATACCCTTATGCCACTCACGCAACTGCAAAGTGGGGCCATAGCATAGCATGCCCTTGTGTTTGGGAGAAGTAGCCCCTTTCATCGCGATAGGGGTAAAGGTATGGTCGCCTATCCGTTTGTCGGGATAGCCAATTTGCTCGAAAGGTGCATCGGTACCCCTACCCTCGCTCCAGGTGGTCGCCTCGAAATAGCAGAGCGTAGGGTAGTAAAGAATCGCCCTATCGGTTCGGAGATTGGGGCTTGGCGGTACTGGGAGCGAATAATCCTCGCCATGCTTCCAGCCCTTTACAGTAATAACGGAGAGCTTTGCCCGAACATTATTCCTCAGCCAACCCTCATTATTCATCATGAAAGCGGCTTCACCTAGTGTGAGCCCATGCACAGTAGGGATGGGGAGCAGGCTAATGAAGGAGCGGTACTTGTGCTTCTTCCTCACCGCGCCATCAATACAATCATGCGGATTAGGTCGGTCTAGCACCAGTAAAGGGATACCCTGCTCTGCGCAAGCCTCTAGGACGTAGGTAAGCGTACTTATATAGGTATAGAAGCGGACACCCACATCCTGCATGTCAAATATCATTAGGTCAATCCCTGAAAGGTCTTTGGGCGAAGGCTTTTTATGCGTACCATAAAGCGACACCACCGGTAATCCGGTCTTGGCATCTCGCCCTGAACTGACCTTAGCACCCGCATCGACGTGACCACGTAGCCCATGTTCCGGACTATAGAGCCTTATCACCTTTACCCCGCTAGCAATGAGCGTATCCACCACATGGGTGTGCCCGTCGGAGAGGAGGCTGGTATGGTTCACCGTCATCCCTACCCTTTTGCCCTCGGCATGCGTCAGTATCTGATCTATTTGGTCTGCACCAACCTGCACTTGGGCGATAGCTTGTAAAGGGAATAATAGGAGGAGTAAAAGGAATTGTCTCATGGCTCAAACTTGAAAAGTACTACCTCGAAAGGAGCAAATAGATAACTCATGGAGCTCTGAAGGCTCAAACTCTCCTCCGCCACCTTGCGCACATAGTGGGTGAAGCCCTCCAAGTCGCTACTTGTAGATGGCTGAGCAGAGGTGTAGGATATTATCTCCACACGTGCAAAATCGCGATTCTGCCCCTTTAGCTTTATCTGATAATTGAGCGGGTGACGTGTCATATTCACCGCTTTAAGGTAATAATTCCCTGTCTCCTCATCGGAAGTAATAGATAGGATGATATCACTCGAGAGGGGTTCAGGCATATCCCCCCGATGCAAATGTGCGCCCCTAAATGTCTTGAAGTCTATAAGATAATCATACAACTGAGTAGGTCTATAAGCACCACCCACGACTTCTATGATAGGGTAGTCTTGCTCTATGTTGGAGGAGAGCAGTGGAGTAATCCCAAGCGTTAGGAGGTAAGGCGTCCTCCGCTCTGCCAAGATAAGAAACGCAGCACGTAGAGCCAGGGGTGGTAGGAAGTACCCTGTATCGTAGTGCTTATCGAAGTTCACCTCACTCACCAAGTGCGGGAAGAGTAGTTGGTCGTTGTGTACGATTAGTGAGTCTACCTCCTCAAGGTTATCATAACTCACTTCAGGCAGAATCAAGTCGTAAGGATAATCACTATACTTCTGGTACTCCATCCTATTGCCAGCACTGATAATCTGAAGGTCGGGGTACTTTGGCTCCAGCTCCTCAAGTAGCTTTGCAAAGCGTCTGTCGTACTCCAGACCTGTGAGATTATACCCTGGCTGTATCGTCACCTTACTCGACCGCCCTCGCCGTATCAGTCGGTCGATATAAGCAATACGACTGGGCAATTCCTTAATATCCTCCACCCGCTGAATGGTAGAGGGATCGGTAAAGCCGAAGTTGGCAACCAACACCGGAGCGCTCCCTATCTCCTTAGCTAGCCGAAGTAGTTCTGCGTACCCGAAATCTCCTGTCAACTCATTTTCCCGAAGCGTCCACAGACTCTTCTGCTTCAGGGAGTCGAGATGCAGAGGGTAGGTTCCAGGCATCAGTCCATTGGCAGTAGCGCCACTTGGATAACGTAGAAAGGCAGGTTCAAGGTCTTTCAGCAAAGCATACAAGTCGGCACTCACACCAGCCTTAATCGTACCTCCGCTACGCTGCAAAGCGAAGTCATCTAGTTCCACTACGGCACGTCGGCTACTGCTCCAGTAACTCATGCTATCACGCTGTACCAAGTACGCCTCGCCCTCAGCGACCTCCACCTCCAATAGTAGCCGTGTACTCGGAGCGTATTGCGTAGTGGTCAGCACACCTTTATATATTGTCCAATCTTCTACTGGTGTGAGCGCAATTCTATTGGACACCACTCGCAGTGAGTCATCCACTAGAGAAGCGTATAGGGTAGCACTACCCACAGCTCGCCCTCTGCATGAGAAGTCGAAGCGCTCTCCCTGCTCCATCGCTCCGCCTTGTATTGTCTGAGCCCAAGCCACTATAGAGTCATTGCTCGACGCAGTGATAGACAAGTAGTGATTATCTATTCCGCTAGCCACCGAAATAGCTCCACCCAGAACCTCCCAACCATAGTGCTGGTCTGGAAGAGGGTAAAAGAGCCTAGAGCCATTGGGGGTTACCGCTACCCGCTCTGCCGCATCGTAGCCCACATTCGCTGGACGAGTGGCAAGCTCAAAGCCTCCATTGATAAGGAGATTACGACTGAGGAGGTCACGCCCACCGCTACCAGGATCCAGCGTAACCCCTATGGGCAGCTGACCCTTGTACATGGTGGGCAAGTCGGTATCCACCACTATCACGCCTACATAAGGTTGCTTAGACTCGCATGAGCTAAGTAACCCCAGTAGGATAAGCAAATTAATAACTACTAAGAATTGCTTCAAAGTCTCGCCCTATTAGTGGTTGTGAATCGCACACGAGGTAGCTCGAGGTGCTGCTTCTACGTAGACGGGCACCGCGTTACTCCTCATAGGACTCTTGGGAGACGCAACCTTAATGCCTGGCACTGTATAGCTATTGTAGAGCACCTGCCTCATACGCGCAATCTGATTGGGGGTAAATTCATCACTATGCGTATAGTCATAGTCCATGATATTGGTCGCCTCAAATCGCCCACTACTACAGTCATTACGCTTCAGTAGCCCAGCAAACTCCAGTACACTCGTATTGCCAGAAGCTATAATCGAGCGCCTATTCTCCTCGTACTTCTTACGGTTGTAAGTCTTTGTATCGGCACAATGATCTGTGTCTTCACAGCTATCGAGGATGATAGTATTATTCCCTCCCTGAACTTCGGAGAAGGTATGATAGAGCCCTAGATAGTGTCCTAGTTCGTGCGCAATAGTATTCTTCCCAAGGTTACCCCGCAAGAAGGCATACCGCCACGTTAGCCAATCGAAAGCATCGGCATTGATGGTCACACAGTGATTATAGTTACTAAAACCATCCAGTCCACCCGCCGTCTTTATCTTCGCCTCGTCTGCTGGGGTAAGCTGAGCTAGTCCCTCTATCGGAGCCGAACTAAGCGCAAATGGGAGGTGAGATATACCAAGGGTAATCTGATTAGCATCCCCTTCTCGTGTAAATGGGAAGACAAATACATTGACATACGACTTGATAGGCCACGCCATGGAGTGAAATCGTCCTCCCGACTTATCATTCATCACATCGGTGGGCTTAAGAGACTTCTCCGGCATTGCCACAGCATGGACTCCGGCGGGGCTTATACGATTACCCTTAGGATCTACCGTAGCCAATACAAAACGTATATTCGTCTCTTTGGGCATATAGTAATTCTCCGCCGGAGATGTTGGATCGCTCCATCTCTTTACGCCACGGTATTCAGTATTACCATCCAGTTTGGGACGCTGCCCATACAGTTCATTGACATACTCTAGTATCCTCTGCGCATCTGTACTATTAAGGACATACTTTCTGCGCAGTGTATCGGTTGCCACCTTGTCCTCTTCATTGTAGAGCACATGAAATATCACAGGTATCTCATACTGCACTGTGCTGATATCTATGTCGTGTCCGCCAGCTTGCTTCACTCGGACCTCCACTTGCTCCTTGGTAGTAGCGAATGTCAGCACCCCCATACGCTCTTGTCCCGATAGATTGGGCTGCACCTTCACCCCCACTACTGTGCGAGAAATACCGCCCATCTGTGCATTCGTGGTCAGCCACGATACGTTGCTCGACACCTTCCACTGTTCGTCCGAAGAAACCACCACACCCAGTGCCCGCATGGTATCTACAGGATTACCATTCTGATCCGCCAATAGCTCCTCCACCGAAGCACTTAGCCCCTTTATCTGCGTGCTCTTCGCACAGCCACCTAGTGCCACAAGGAGTACCACCAATGGTGCTACGCCCCATTGAAGCATGCTCTTGAGATTTCGTTTCATCGCATAGACCTTCTAATCACATTTCGTATCCTCTCGGGCGTACCTAATCCTCGTTCTCCAAGGGCTCCACCTCGGTGCTCAAACCGAGTAGCCACCTCCTCAGCAACCGTCTCAGATATACCGCCCTCTTTCATAGAAGCTGCCAAGCCAAGGCTATGGATAAAGTCCTCCACGGCTTGTATTGTTGCCCCTATTGTCGCCTCTTCGCTCAACCCGGTAAGGCCAAAGACACGCCGACCTAGCTGAACTATCTTCTCCCCCTTCTCCTGCCTAAATTCCTCCATCACAGCAGGCAATACCAGCATCAAAGATGCACCATGGGTAGTCCCCGTAAGTGCCGTAAGTTCATGACCGATATAATGGGTGAGCCAGTCTTGCTCTACACCCATAGAAAGCATATAATTGAGCCCCAAGGTAGCCGAAAGCATATACTCACACGCCACATCGTAGTCCGTATTGCCCTTCATCAGACTAGGAGCAATATCAAGTAGATTGAGGAGTACGCCCTCCGCCATACGATCCATCACGCCACTCTGACCTGTAGTTGTCAAATATTGCTCCAATATGTGCATCAAAACATCTGCCACCCCACAAGCCACCTGATGGCTACTGAGAGTATAGGTATAGGTAGGATCCAGAATAGAGAAGAGAGGATGATGACAAGTGATAGCGAACTTCTCCTCTAGCGCTCTATTGGAGAGCACTGCACCCGCATTCATCTCCGATCCCGTAGCTGGTACTGTGAGCACCACGCCTAAGGGCAATGTCTCTCCCCTGTAGCCGTTCTTCACCATCTCCCAGCTACTCATAGGTGCCTTTACGCCCATGGCAATCACCTTACTCGCATCTATCACCGAGCCCCCACCCACAGCAAGTACAAAGTTACAACCCTCCTGTCGAGCGACCTCAATAGCACGATCTACGGTAGAGCAGTCGGGATTAGCCTCAATGCCGCCAAAGGGTACTACAGAAATCCCCTCTAGTTGTGCCATTACTTGGTCATAGATTCCATTCCTCTGTACGCTACCACCTCCGTAGGTCAGTAACACTTTGCTTCCTCCTGGTATATTATTGCGCAAACGCCCCACGCTCCCTTTGCCAAAGACAATCTTCGTGGGATTGCAAAAAGTAAAGTTATTCATCAATAAGCCTCCTTGATATACATCATTAATAACTAGCCACTAAGGTACCAATTTCCCATGATATAGCCACAGAGAAGCCATATACCTCCCTCCAACAAAACCATTTAGACCCGCCACCCCAAACGATACCGATAACCAAAACACTATTAGGCGAGCACCCATAACGAATGGCGCGAGCAAGAAAATTTATTCCTAGGAATAAATTTATTTTTCTCTAGGAATAAAAATATTTATCTGTACAAATAAATTTATTTATTCCTAGGAATAAATTTCGCTACTTGCGCTATCCAGAGTGATGGCAATGGCGACAAAAATTTATTACATTTATATTCAGCAATTTAAGAGCATTCATCGCAGGTCTATTCCCCCTTAATACAACGACTCACCCCTCTGTAGAATCGTCTTGATGAATCTACAGAGGGGTGAGTCGTTGTATTACTTAAGAAGTTATGCCGAGGTAGATATTCCAGTGCCCGTCCAAGGGATTATCCCAAAGATAGAGACTAGACAGTCAGATCAAAGATAACATCCCTCTCGTGCTGCTTTACTAACTTCGTTGTTACTGGTTTGCCTGCGCCCACCCAGCCTACGATACCACTGTCGAGATTCTTTACCTGAAAACCTTGTTTGGCTAGCATAGTAGCGGCTTGCATGCTTCTGCCACCAGTACGGCAGTAAACATATACCGGGTGCGACTTATCAAGCGAAGAAGTCGCCTTCTGCATAAAGTTACCGCTGGTGACATCAATATTCTGTGCCTTTTCAATATGTCCTTCTGCAAATTCTTCTGCGGTACGCACATCCACAAGCTGCACCTTGTCTGAGGCAATAGCCTTGCTAAACGCCTCCACACCCATATTCTCCACACCCTCTGGAGTGCCACATGCGCCCATCAGAAATGATAATAAACTCATTGCTAATACGTAAAAAAGTTTGTTCATTTTCCTATATCTTCTCTATGAAATAACATTCAAATCTATAACACACACCGAACTAATAATGTTTAGATACGACTCCGCCCAGCCCCCGTTCCCTCTACACCTACCATCAATAACCCAATTATATTTCTTTTGGTGTTAGTCAATTTTTACGTACCTTTACGACTCAAGAGGATTACAAGCGTAATTATTAATTAAAACTCCGTCTTCTAACTATGCGAACATTGAAGAATATGATACTTAAGTCTTCAACCACAAACAGCAAACACAGTAGAAGAACGAGTATTCTGATAGCTTTTATGCTCATCTGTACCGTTCTCTCATGTGGAGAAACAAAGGCTCAAGACAATATGGGTAGGTACATCTACCATAATGAAGTCCAATTTGAAAAGGTTAAATCTTATTCTTTAGCTATCGACACAATGATGATGCCAAAGGTGTCTTACCTATGTTATGATGAGGGAGCGCACCAGTTAAGTCTACTGAATCCGGATAACAATCAGATTTATAACTATCAACTAGGCACTCAAGAAGAGGTGAAGCCAAAGTCTATTACGGCTATTGGCTTCCCGGGGCGCACCTTAGGGTTTATGGTACTCTCCAATGATTCGATCTTGTGTTTTGATGACAATGCTTCTAGTCTACGATTGTTTTCCTTGCCTGGTTGGACTAAACAATGGAGCGTAGCCCCTTTTGAAGCGATAGAAGAGGCTGCAGGAGCTCATCTGGAGGCAGGTAATGATATCTCCACTTTCGACGCCCTATTCTTTGGTGTTCCATACGTCGACTATGCACACCCTATGGTAAAGGTGGGGAATAGTGTGTATATCCCTCTTCTGGGATCAGATCCCTCTGAAATGGGAGTGCCTTTAGATGGCCGTTTTGTACCGTCTGTGGTCAGTATTGATCTAATCAGCAAGGCTATCGACTACTCTATACCATTTTCTCCAGTCTATGACGAGGGCAATTGGGGCGACGGATTTTTCTTCAGACACACAAGCATCGCTCCGTATAAGGAGGGGAAGCTATTGATAAGCTATTCAGCTGACCATAATCTTTATTCTTGGGATATTGCTGACAAAAAACTCAACGGCATGTATGCTGGTGCCTACGATATTAAGAGTATTATCCCCAAAGATGGGACAAAAGAGTTCCTTAAAATGAGCCAGATTGAGTGGGGAAATGGACAGCCCAGATATGCGACAGTGCTGTATGACAAATACAGAGACCTTATCTATAGGATTGCGACACTTCCAGTGGAGAAAGACCCGAAAACAAATACCGAGTATAGACCTATGGTAGTTGTAGTATTGGATGGGGATATGAACTATATAGGGGAGTGGACTATACCACATCCTGAGGAGTATGGTTTTTCTTCTTTCTTCGTATCGTCTGAGGGGTTAAATATTGAGAGAAAGAATAGCAGAGACAACCACCACATCTATTTCGATACTTACGCGCCAGTATTCTAGTCAGTTGGTCTTCAAAGCGCAACGGACAACGTTCTCTTTTACTCTTTATTATTGATTGTATACATAAAAGATAGTGATATGAAGCAGATTCTCTTTATCTCCTTGCTTATTCTCTGTCCCTTGCAAATATTTGCTCAGCAAGGATTCAGGCAGGGTCAGGCGGTTAAGGCACAAGAGCTTGGAATAGCGCCTGACTTTCAACTGACGACTTCGTATGATGTAATAGATGAAGCGAAGCTCATCGTGACCTATACTGTAACCATGAATTTGGCGCCAGAATACGAGGAGGGGACTTTCGAGGATATCTTAACCTTAGAGATTGGGACGAAAGTCTCCAAGTGCTATAGCCAAACTCTGCACAAAGAAGATTTATTATGGACTAATGAAGAAGTCTCTAGTGGCGAACGTGTGTGGGTACGGAATGCCTTTATTTACCCTACCGTTGGGGAGGAGGTATATAAGTATTCGCCTTATGGTGGGCAGAAGGAAGATATTGTCACGCTTCGCTTATTTGGTTTTGATGATGTCTATAGATATGCGGACAATAAACCAGCTTTCAACTGGCGACTCACTGGAGAGAAGAAAGTTATCCTCGGATATAACTGCCAGAAAGGAGTAACGGACTTTAGGGGGCGCACCTACGAGGCCTGGTTTACTACCGAATTGCCTTTCCGTGACGGACCTTATAAGTTTGATGGATTACCAGGACTCATCTTGGATATTCAAGATAAGGAGGGACACTACCACTGGAGCTGCACAGGGATTGTAGTGCCCAAGACAAAAGAGACAATTAACCAATACCAGTGGAACTATGTGCCAACAACGAGGGAGAAAGTAAGAGCGACCGTAGAGAAAGCCTACAGCAAAACTACACAGTATCTGCTGACTACTAGGATATATTTGGTAGAGAAAGTCAATGATAGGTATCAGAAGATAAATAAGTTTTCATTACCCTACAATCCTATCGAACGCAACTAACCCCGTCTAGAATTGGCTTTATCGCTACAGTACATCATTATGAGGAGAATAGTCTTTGTTATCTTGCTACTCACCCTAATAGTAGGGCGAGCCTTAGGTCAAACAACAATCAAAGGACATGTCTTGGATACCAAGGGAGACCCATTGGTAAATGTCACTATCCTGATACAGAACCCAAGCGATAGTACTGTACTTGCTTTTGGGAACACCTCCCAAGAGGGTTATTATAGCGTAGCGGTGTCTGCGGCTTCTCTTCCTCAACTATCTGTGACCATCTCTGGGTTGGAGATTAAACCCCAGAGCCAACAAGTAGAGAACAAAAGCCAAATAGTAAACTTCTCTGCAGAATATAATCTGATGCAGATTAGTGAAGTGGTCGTAGAGGCTAATAAAGTGTGGCAACAAAGGGATACAATCAACTACCTCGTATCTAGCTTTACGGGGACTAATGATATCTCAATCGGAGATGTGATAAAGAAACTTCCGGGACTGACGGTATCCGAAAGCGGCTCTATTAGTTATATGGGGCGCGAGATAAATAAGCTGTATATAGAAAACATGGACTTACTCAAAGGGCGCTATGGTATCGCTACCAAGAACCTTCGGGCAGAAGATATTTCGGTTGTGCAAGTGCTCGAGAATTACCAACCTATCAAGATGATGGATGGGATAGAAGTAACTCCGGATGCAGCCATTAACCTCAAGCTAAGGGAAGGGGCTAAGAATGTATTTTCACTACAAGCGCTACTCGGGGCGGGTATTGATAATAAGCTGCTATGGAAAGGAGAGCTTGTAGGGATGCTTTTTAATAGAGCTAATCAAAATATTACTACAGTAAAGAGTAGTAATGCTATGGATATTTCTTCTGAAGACGCTACAGATCTAAAAGGGCTGAATGAGATAGAAAGCCTCGCTCTAACGGATATCGCCATACCCGCAAGTCCTCCCATTAAGAGGGATAGATATATAGACCCTGTAGCTCATTCACTGGGCTCGAACCAACTATTTAAGCTAAAGAATACCGCGGAACTAACTCTAAACCTTCAGTTTACTAATCGCACGGAAAACCGACATAGCTATGCATCGTCTACCTATGATATACCTAATTCGGAGGCAACAGTAATTGAGGAAGAGTTATTTGCCCACTTGAAAAAGAATACTCTACAGGGAGGCATTTCGTATACTCTAAATCGGGATAACTCCTTTTTGGGGAACGAAACAACATTTATAGCGGACTGGCTCGATAATAGAGGGGAGTCTATCAATAAGGAGGTTATCAAGCAAAGACTCAGTGGTAAGTCTTTAGCTCTATTCAACTCTATCCAGTGGGGGATCAAGAATAAGGAGAATAAAGGCTTTGCGCTCCAGTTCGACAACGCTTTCCGCACCCAACCACACAACCTTTATTTACATCCAGGATTATATCCAGAGCTAATTAATGGAGGTGCACCATACACCTCTACGACCCAAACAATTAGGCGTAGTGCTTTCTTGTCTGCACTTCAGGCAAAAACACTTTCGATACTATCCTTGGGTTCAATTAATATAGACCCTACGCTCAATGTGAGGATAAATAACGAAACACTATTCTCAGATATTTTGAGAAATAGTTCTGAGCGACTGCTTGAGCCAAAGTGGAGTAATGATATGTCGTTTCTGATCTTCGATGCTTCACTGGGTATTGAACTGAAGTACCTGAGAAGAAATTTGAGTGTCGCCCTTCGGCTACCACTTTCTTATAGGTATGCCCGTGTAGATTATAGAGCGCAAAAACCAGAAAATACGATTCATCAAACATTTAAGTTACTGCCTAGCATAAGCGTAACTAATAAGTCTAGGAACCTCCAATGGGATATATTGGCTGCTTTATCAAGCTCCACACCAGGGCTCGACAACCTATACAAAGGCTATATCCTACAGAACTACAGAGTGCTTAATCGGTATGCTTCCAAGATTTTCGATACCCATACGTGCTATACGTCAGCGAACGTAGGTTACAAACTTGTCGATCATATACTCTTCCTCAATAGTAAACTTTCGTACAGGAGGATGTGGAGTAATGGCATACTCTCTCAATCCTTTCAAGACCAACTCTCGGTAACCGAGCTAGTAGAGTTTCCTAATAAGAGTGATTACCTATATACCTCGCTCGAAGCCAGTAAGGGTTTTTATTGGAAAGACTTAATTATCTCCCTACTCGGATATTGGAGCTCTTCTCGGAGCAATATCCTTCGTCAAGGATTGGATATACAGCACATCGGAAGTGGATATGGGCTTCGAGCCAAAGTGAACATAGCTCCATTTGAGTGGTGCAATACGGAGTATGTACTCAATTGGAATAGCATTGGAGGACGCGATACTTCGGGGAAAACGGTTGAACGTATCCACAATATGGATCAATACTTATCGCTTATTTTCGATGTCACACCTGATATTTCGCTTACAGCCAAGGGTGAGCATTATTACAATGGCTACACTCAAGGTACCCGCAACTTCTTTCTCGCCGATCTTTCGATGGTCTACTCCACTCCAAAAGTAAGGTATCAACTGGACTGGAACAATATCTTCAACACCAAGACCTTCGCTACCTACGGATATGGGTCCATGAGTACATTCTATTCGCTATACCATATTCGCCCAGCTGCTCTCATACTGACCATGCGCTTCAAAGTCCTATAGTTGGGACTCAAAGGGTGGTGAAGTGATGGATTGTAGCAGTAAGTGGATAGGCAGTGAGTGCGTAGTGCATATCTGGCGATAGGGTAACAAAGGTAGTCCGATTGCTATTAAGCTCGGTGCTACGATAGACCTTACCAGAACTGATACCCAAGGTACCCAGAGCGTGCTGTGGTATTGTTATCGCCAGCGCCACACTCTCTTTTCCGAAATTAATCGCCACTAGCGCAACCTCATGATGCAGCGCACGGAGGAACACCAATAGTCCACGCTCAGAGAGCGACCTATCGGTATAGGTAAGATCATAGAGTGTTCCTTGTGCGAATATTGGCAGCTGCGCAGTATGAAGTAGCCATTGGTACTGCGTTCGAAGCGCAAACGACTTTCCTTCGAGCCACTCTCGAACACTCTCAATAGCCCAGTAGTCGAATATAGTAGTGCGACCATCCAGTCCCGAAAAGCCTTCTTGATCCATCCCTCTCTCTCCCAGCTCTTGACCAAAGTAGGTCATCACAGGATTGCCATCGATAAGAGCGGTAGCGCACATGGCAGGAAAGGCAGTAGCGCCATCACCTACCACGAAATCCGAAGCGAGCCTTTGCTCATCATGATTTTCCATAAAACGGAGGAGGTGTTGCTTGACCCTCTCTTGCTCCCCGAGCACTCCGCTAATCTCAGAAGTACTTGCCGACCCTTTCAATATCTGTATAAGCTTATCATAGAGTCCTACCTTATCGTAGAGATAATCGAACCCAGCCTCTATGTACTCCTCATACCGATTGGGTTGGTATACCTCTGCGATGAAAAGAAGTTCTGGAAATCTCTTGCGGACTTCACCGATTACCCAACGCCAGAAAGGGCTTGGTACCAGCTCCGCCATATCACAACGGAAACCATCGATGCCCTTTGCAGCCCAGTAGCATAGGATATCCAGCATCTTTTGCCACGTGTCAGGGATGGGGTCGAAGTAAGATTGCCAATCGCCCTGTAGGTCAATCCCATAGTTGAGCTTGACCGTCTCGTACCAGTCATTCCGTGACGGAGTTGCGCTGAATACGTTGTTGCCTGTCGCCCTTGCGGGATACTCAGTGTACGGAACCGCTTCCCCGCCTTGAGCTGACGCAAGGGTCAAGGTCTCCTGTGGCAAGTAATAAAAGTTATTCTGCGGAGAGAAAGCGAGGGTTGGGTCATCCTCCGCCCCGAAGTCACGGATACCCTCAGGCTTAGCATCGCTCCGATAGGTTCTTGAGAGGTGATTGGGCACAAAGTCGATAAGCACCTTCAAACCTGCACTATGGGTACGCTCAACGAGTGCCTCAAACTCTGCCATGCGCTCCTCAGGCTGTGAGGCCAGCGCAGGAGCTATATCGTAGTAGTCGGAAATAGCATAGGGCGAACCAGCTTCGCCCTTGACGATAGCAGGATGATGAGCAGGAATAGAAGAGCCAAAGGCCGTCTTGGTCGCATGCTCTATGACCCCAGTGTACCAGATATGGGTACAACCGAGGTCTTTTATTGCCTCAAGCCGAAGGGGCGTGAAGTCATTGAGTTTTCCAGAACCGTTCCTCTCGTAATCGCCATACGGTTGGGGCGCGCTACAGAGGTTGCCAAATAGTCGAGGGAGTACTTGGTAGATAGATATCCGCTTCATTGAATAAGTTCCTCTTATTGTATGTGCCCTTGGTCTACATCCTGTAACACCTGCCAAAGGGTCTCACCCACAGCTTGGAGTGTCTCCTTACTTATGTTGTCCATATTATCATTATGGGTATGCCAGTAGGGCGCAAAGTCTCCGTCGTAATTGATGATATCGACACAAGGTATACGGAGGTTGCGAATAACGAAGTAGTGATCATCCGTAATCGCACCGCCCATCTTATTCACGAAGAAACGCTCATGCCCTAGCTCCGCAGCCGTGCGCCATATATCTGTAACCCTATTGCCTGCCGACTCCTGAGAGAAGTACTCACGCAAGAAACGTGCATCTTTGGCTCCTACCATATCCAGAAGAATCCCAAACTTCGGCATGTATCCCTCAGTGTGTAGGTTCTTAGTCCAGTATTGTGTACCAAGCGCCCAAGTATCGGTATGGTCGGCACCTGGGTCTCCTGCCCAATCGGGCTGCCCATAGTCCTCTGCATCGAAGAACATCAGGTCTACTCCAATATTTTGTAGCCCCACTTCCGATAGTAGGCGAGCTAGCTCCAGCATCACCCCCGGGCCACTGGAGCCATCATCGGCTCCGGGGATTGGACGAAGACGAAGCGCTTCATCGCTCTCCCTATCTGCCCATGGACGAGTGTCCCAGTGCGCGAAGAGCATCACACGCTCCTTAGCCTCTGGTCGGTAAGAAGCGATGATATTAACAATCTCTAGTGCAGTACCATCGTAGGCGGTTATGGTCGCCTTTTGCTCCGTTACAGGAATCCCCCACCCCGCCAGCACTTGAGTAAAGTAGGTCGAAGTTGCTTTGTGCCCAGGGGTATTGGGCACGCGAGGGCCTTGAGCCACCTGATACGCCACATGCTGATAGGCACTATCGGCTGAGAAAGGCGATGGTGCCAGAGTCCGAGCCTCTGTCGTGCTCTGTGTATTTTGGTTCTCTTGCTCTTGCTCATCGCAGGAAGCCGCACTCAGAGTGAGCGCGAGGGCTGCGAGAGATAGTAGAATAAACTTATTCATATTACTTTCCGAGGTATATTAGTTGTGAAATGTTTTGGGAATCAAATAACTTTTGTGCGAGCGCCTGAAGGCGGTCTGGAGTAACGGCATCTAGCCTAGAGAAGAGCTCGGAGAGGTCATTATAATGCCCCTTGAGTAGGAGTTGGCGCCCGAAGTTGAGAAATACAGACTCGCTCTGCTCGGTACCCATCTCGGCTTGTCCCTTTGCCTGCTTTATGCGAGCACGCAATGCTGTAGGCGTGAGGGGCTCATCTTGCAAGCGTTTCAGCTCATCGAGTGTTACTTGGAGGGCTTTCGAGGCATTCGCAGGATCGCTTCCGAAGTAAATCTGCCACCATCCGATATCGGGGAGGGTAGTGAGCGACGACTCCACGCCATACACCCATCCCCGCTGCTCCCTTAGCTGAATACTGAGTCTGCTATTCATCCCAGGTCCAGCTAGGATATTCATTAGGAGAGCCGCCTCAGTCCTCTCACGATCTGCGAGTGTGGGAGCGCCACCACCTATAAGGGTATGCGCTTGGTGGGTAGAGGTCTTCAGTGCCTCTTCAAACCTGACCATCACTGGGGCAGGTATCGGTGGGCATGGTGTGCGCTCTAGGAAAGGCTCCGATAAGAGTTGCGTACAAAGCGTATCGAACCTGAGGTCGGAGACCTGCCCCATACAGAAGAAAATCATCTGGCTAGGGTGAAAAGCCGAGCGGACATAATCGATACAATCCTGAGGTTGCATCCGCTTGAGGCTTCGGCTATTGCCCAAGATAGGGTGTGCCATAGGGTGCCCCGCAAATATCCGCTCCTCGAAATCATCGAAGATGAGATCCGATGGGGAGTCTTTGTAGATATTGATTTCGTCTTCGATAACTACCTTTTCCTTCTCCAGCTCTTGGGCAGGAAAGGTAGCGTGACGGATAAGGTCATTGAGGAGCTCTACGCTTCTCCTGAGTGCTTGTCGGGGTGCCGCAGTATAGACGAAGGTAGTATCCTTCGTGGTATAAGCATTGAGCTCACCGCCCACTAGCTCCATACGGTTGATGATATGCCAAGACTTGCGCCGAGTGGTGCCCTTGAATATGGTGTGCTCCACGAAATGTGCTAGTCCTGGCAGGTGCTCCGGATCATTGCTACTCCCCGAGTGAATGGCAAAGCCGCAGTAAACGACCTTGCTCTTGGTAGGGAGGAGTGCCACCCTAAGACCATTAGGGAGCTTATTTATCTTGTACTGTCTCAATCTGAAATCTTACTCTTTAGATACATAATACCCACTATACATCCTGTATAGATACCGCAAAATTAATCAATTAATCGCATAATTGTATAGAGCGGTCTCAGCAATAGGTGAGACCCAGACCAATGCTTCTTGGAATCAGGTAGGCTTCTTTTACGCAAACCAATAGGATGTACCAAAAGCAAAGATCTATACTCCTTCATGCCCCCCCATATACAGAGTCCTATTTTCCAAGGTTGGAAAGATAAGTTTCCAACGTTGGAAATAAAAGTTTCCAGGGAGGGAACGCTACCTTTCCAATATTGGAAAAAGAAATGGAAATACCAGCTTGATTCGCACGATGCCCATACGACACATTGGCAGCACCTAAGGAAAGAATTGGATAGTGTGTATCTAAATGAAAAGATGTATATTTGCGCACATTATATTAAAATAGGACAGGACTACAGCTAGTATGGGGCATAATAACAAATTTGCTGAACAAAGCGGACTCAACCTCTCTGAGGTAAATAAAGATATGCTTGCGAAGTGGCAAGCAGAAGATCTATTTAGAGCTACACTCAAAGAACGTGAGGGGGCTCCTCGTTTCGTATTCTACGAGGGACCACCTTCTGCCAACGGCATGCCTGGTATCCACCACGTGATGGCTCGTACCATTAAGGATATCTTCTGTAGGTACAAGACCATGAAAGGCTATCTCGTGGAGCGAAAAGCCGGATGGGATACGCACGGACTACCAGTGGAGCTTGGTGTGGAGCGCAACCTAGGGATTACCAAGGCGGATATCGGCACCAAGATTTCGGTGGATGAGTACAACGATGCTTGTAGGCGTGAGGTAATGAAGTACACCGCTGAGTGGCGCAATCTTACCGAGCAGATGGGCTACTGGGTAGATATGGATCATCCCTATATTACCTACGATAATAGATACATTGAGACCCTATGGTATCTCCTGAAACAGCTTTACCAAAAGGGACTCCTCTATAAGGGCTATACCATACAGCCCTACTCTCCTGCCGCAGGTACGGGGCTAAGTTCTCACGAGCTCAACCAACCTGGCACCTACCGAGACGTAAAGGACACCATGGCAACAGTGATGTTCGAGATTAAGTCGCCCGAAGCAGAACTTACGAAGCATGGGACACCATACTTCATTGCGTGGACAACTACGCCATGGACCCTTCCATCCAACACAGCGCTTGCGGTAGGTGCGAAGATTGACTACGTGGCTGTAGAGACCTACAACCCCTACTCTCTCGAACCTATGACCGCTATCCTAGCTAAGCCGCTTCTGAGGTCTTACTTCGCTGCCGAGGGTGAGGAGCTCCCAATGGAGGCTCCTGAGAAGGGGGCTAAGGTAATACCCTACCGCATCATCAAGGAGTACTCAGGGAGTGACTTAGTGGGCATGGAGTATCAGCAACTCTTCCCATGGGTTAATCCTGGAGAGGGCGCATTCCGCGTGATCTCTGGCGACTTCGTTTCTACCGAAGATGGTACCGGTATTGTGCATATAGCACCTACATTTGGTGCAGATGACCAGAAGGTGGCGCAGGCTAATGGTGTGCCTGGGCTACTTATGGTGGACAAAGACGGTAAGGAGCGCCCTATGGTAGACCTTCAGGGTAAGTACTTCCTCATTGAGGAGCTAGACCCAGAGTTTGTAGCTGCACGTATGGATAAGAACGCGTACGGCGAGTATGCGGGCAGATACGTAAAGAATGGCTACGACCCTCAACTATCCGACAAGGATGAGACGCTTGATATCGCCATCTGTATGGCTCTAAAGCAAAGAGGACTTGCCTTTAAGATTGAGAAGCAAAGCCACAGCTACCCACACTGCTGGAGGACAGATAAGCCTGTGCTCTACTACCCACTTGATAGTTGGTTTATCCGTAGTACGGCACTCAAAGATAGGATGCAAGAGCTCAATGACACGATCCACTGGAAGCCAGCTAGCACTGGTAGCGGACGCTTCGGCATGTGGCTCAAGAACCTTCAGGATTGGAACCTCAGCCGCTCTCGCTACTGGGGCACCCCACTGCCTATCTGGCGCACTGAGGATGGTCGTGAGGAACTATGTATTGGTTCGGTAGAGGAGCTCATCACGGAGATTAAGAAGTCCGTAGCCGCTGGTGTAATGACGGAGAACCCGTATGAGGGCTTCGAGGTAGGCAATAATAGTAGCGACAACTACGATAAGATAGACCTACACCGCCCTTACGTGGACAACATCGTGCTAGTAAGCCCTAGTGGCAAGCCTATGATGAGGGAGACCGACCTGATAGACGTATGGTTTGACTCTGGTGCAATGCCTTATGCACAGCTTCATTATCCGTTTGAGAATAAGGAGCTCATAGATGAGCGCGGCTTCTACCCTGCCGACTTTATTGCGGAGGGAGTAGACCAAACCCGTGGTTGGTTCTTTACCCTACACGCCTTGGGGACTATGATTTTTGATAGCGTTGCATTTAAGAACGTTATCTCCAATGGTCTAGTCCTCGATAAGGATGGTAATAAAATGAGCAAGCGCTTGGGCAATAGTGTAGACCCATTCGAGACTATAGATCAGAAGGGTTCAGACCCACTGCGCTGGTATATGATTAGCAACTCCTCTCCATGGGATAACCTTCGCTTCGATATTGATGGGGTAGACGAGGTGCAGCGTAAGTTCTTCGGCACATTATATAATACCTATTCTTTCTTTGCGCTCTATGCTAATCTGGACAACTTCGACCCAGAGACCGAGCAGGTACCTCATGCTGAGCGCCCAGAGCTAGACCGCTGGATTATCTCTGCGCTGAATAGTCTGGTGAAGAAAGTGGAGGAAGATTTGGATGACTATGAGCCTACGAAGGCCACTCGTGCTATCTCGGACTTTGTCAATGACCAGCTCAGTAACTGGTATGTGCGCCTTGCACGTAAGCGCTTCTGGGGCGGTGGTATGAGCCAAGATAAGCTCTCGGCATATCAGACGCTTTACCTGTGCCTAGTAACGGTGAGCAAACTGATAGCACCTGTAGCGCCATTCTATGCCGATAAGCTATATAGAGACCTTGGGGAATCTGTAAGTTCGGTACACCTAGCTATGTTCCCCGCAGTCGAAGAGGAGCTAATAGATAAGGCGCTCGAGGAATCTATGAGCTATGCACAGCGTATCAGTAGTATGATACTTGCCCTCCGCCGCAGGATGAATATCAAGGTGCGCCAGCCACTAGCGAAGTTCTTGGTGCTCACCAATGACGAGGAGGTTCGCACCTCTATCGATAAGGTAAAAGACCTTATCCTCAATGAGGTGAATGTGAAAGAGCTTGTCTTTGCGGATATCTCTGCAGACGTAGTGGTGAAGCGCATTAAGCCGAACTTCAAAGCACTTGGCCCTATCTTCGGCAAGGAGATGAAGCAGGTTGCTGCACACCTATCCGATCTTCCAAAGTCCGATATTCTCGCCCTCGAGCAGAGCGGCAAGATGGAATATCTAGGCAAGGAGATACTACTAGAGCATGTAGAGATTATCTCGGAGGATGTACCGGGCTGGTTGGTACAAAATGAGGGAACAATCACTGTGGCTCTCGACGAAACGATTACCCTAGAGCTAAGACTCGAGGGCTTGGCTCGTGAGCTCGTTAATCGTATACAAAACATTAGAAAGGCTCAGGACTTTAATGTCTCAGATAAGATCAAGGTAGTTCTACAACACCAGCCAGATATTATCGAGGTACTCAAAGCCCACGAGGAGTATATTGCAACACAAGTTCAGGCACTCAGCATCACTACCGAGGAGAAGGTAGAGGGAGAGGCATTGGAGCTTGACGACAACCTTTCTGTAATGGTAAAGGTTATCAAAGGGTAATAGAAGATTATATAAATTGAATCATGGAAAAGACTCAGTACTCACCCGAGGAGCTCCAGGAGTTCCGAGAGATCATAGAGAAGAAACTAAAGAAAGCGCGCCGTAATTATGATATCCTCGTATCTTCGCTAGACTCCAATGACGGTAATGATATCACTGACACTACCCCTACGTACAAGAACCTCACGGAGAGCGCTGTATTGCTCTCCAAGCAGGAGACAGCGAGTCAGGCAGCGCGCCAGCAAAAGTTCATTAAGAACCTAGAGGCTGCACTCGTTAGGATAGAGAATGGCACCTATGGTATCTGTCGTGTTACAGGTAAGCTGATTCCGAAGGAGCGCCTTCGTGCAGTCCCTCATGCTACCCTAAGTATTGAGGCTAAGGAAGCGGGAAACAAGTAAAGGCTCTATGTCAGAACAGATTGGACACACACAACAGCTATCTTCTACTCCTTTCTGCCACCCAAAGTGGCGTGAAAGGAGTGGAATAGCTATAGGGTTCGCTCTCCTACTCCTTGTGATAGACCAGACTATTAAGCTGTGGGTGAAGAGCCACATGATGCTAGGAGAGAGCAAAAGGATTACGGATTGGTTTTTTATCTACTTCACAGAGAATCCTGGAATGGCTTTCGGATGGGAGTTCTTCGATAAGATGTTCCTCACGATATTCCGTATCATTGCCAGTATCATTATAGCATGGCTTATCGCTAAGGTTATTAAAGGAAGGTACAATATCGGGTTCTTACTCTGCATGGTGGCAGTATTCTCTGGTGCAGTAGGCAACATCATCGACTCGGTATTCTATGGACACTTCTTTACCCATAGCTATGGTCAAGTAGCCACCTTCCTCCCCGAAGGTGGTGGTTACGCCACATGGCTACACGGCAAAGTAGTGGATATGTTTTACTTCCCTATTATCAATACTGTGTGGCCCGATTGGATGCCATGGGTAGGTGGGGAAGAGTTGGTATTTTTCCAACCTATATTCAACTTTGCTGATGCTTGTATATCGGTAGGAGTAGTAATACTAATCATTTTCTACGCCCATTCTTTTACTGAGCTACTCGGTGGAAGTGGGAAAAAGAAGGCTGTAGAGCATGATGCTGAAGAGGCTTAGGATCATACCCGTAGTACTCCTATTGGCACTGGCATTCGCCCAGTGCCAAAAACCCTCTTTCGTGCTCGGTCAGAAAAAGATGGCTGAGGTAACTAAGGATATGCTCCTTACCGACGCATACATACAGCATAGTTACCCACCCGATAGTGTGGCAGCACTATATTACGAGAGTGTATTGGAGAAATACGGTATCTCCAGAGAGCAATACGACTCTTCGGTAGTGTGGTATTCGGAAAATGCCTATCGACTTGCAGATATCTACGCTTTGGTTGAGAAAGAACTGACGGAGACCAAAAACCTCACCGATACATTTCTCGCCGATTCTCTCCATCGATACCGTATAAGGTTTGAGCGCCCTAGTCTAGAGAATGGCAACCTTTGGGCTAATAGTACGAGGCTAGTTATCCCAGCAAAAACTACTTTGTGGGCATACTCACAGAGTGTAAGCCCTATCGAAGCGTTTGAGCCTTCGGATACGATTCGATGGTCAGCGGATTTCATAGGGACACCGCCCGATAGCCTCAGCCTTTCGGCTCAACTGCTAATAGTATCGGAACTAGGGTACCGTTACCAGAAAATAAGCAACGCTGCGACTATTCAAGGGCAAAGGTGGGAAAGCACCTTTGTACTGCCAGACTCCCTCCCTACGTCTCCTCGCTATACGCTGACCTTACTTCTAAGGAAGTCGACTAACCCACTGAGGCTACAGCATATATCTCTAGGGAAACCCCAAATTCCTCAAACCCCTTCTGAAGGGCAAGTACAGATGACAGAAGCAGAAGGTTCTGAAGCTAATAGTGAGTTGGAGCCTCTATCTCAGGCACCTGAATAGTAGGTATTCACAATTGGGATGTTGGCATTTGATAGTTTTTAAGTAGCTTTGTGTGATAGAGTAATAATAACTAACTAATACTTTAAGAGAAGAAAAGTTATGTCTAACAAGTTTAAATCAATTCTCTTTGGCGGTTTTGTAGCTGTAGCTATGCTATCGGCAAGCTGTGGAGGAGAGCAAAAAGACCCTATGGAAGGTAATCCTTTTAAGGAGCCAAGTACACTAGCTTTTGGTGCACCTGACTTCTCAAAGATTAAGAACGAGCACTACAAACCAGCCTTTGAAGCTGGTATACAACAACAACGTGAAGAGATTCAGGCTATCATAGATAATCCTGAGGCTCCTACATTCGAGAACACCATCCTTAAGTATGAGGATAGTGGTGCTCTTCTGGAAAGAGTATCACAGACGTTCTTCAATGTTTCTAGTGCAGATGGTACTGACGAGATTAAGGCAATTGAGAGCGAGGTAATCCCTATGATTACTGCTTGGGGCGACGAGATGTCGTTCAACCAGGCTCTCTTCGACCGCATCAAGGTGGTATATGATAATGAGTATGCTACCCTTCAGGGCGAGGACAAGAAGCTACTCGGTGAGATTTACGATGGCTTTGTACGCTCTGGTGCTAATTTACCTGAGGATAAGAAGAAGGAGCTAGAGCAGATCAACGCTCGTCTAGCAGTCCTCCAGCAAGACTTCGTAAAGATGAATATCGATGCGCGCAACAATGCTATCGTACCTATCGAGACGGTAGAGGAACTTGCTGGTCTTAGCGAAGGCGAGATTGCTCAGAGCAAGGCTGATGCAGAGGCTAGCGACAAGGTAAGCACTCCTTACGCTATCGTGATCTCCAACACTACCCAGCAAGACATACTTTCACGCCTAGACAATCGTGCTACTCGCGAAAAGGTATACAAGGCATCTTACCACCGCTCTGATAACACTGGTAATCAGAACACCTACCCTATCATTGCGGAGATGGCAAAGCTTCGCCACCAGAAGGGTAAGGTACTTGGATTCAATAATTATGCTGAGTACTCTCTGCAGAATACAATGGCAAAGACACCAGCTATTGTTACCGACTTCCTTAAGAGCCTGACCGACCAGTACAAGCCCGTTGCAGCTAGAGAGACTGCAGAGATAGAGGCTTATGCTCAGAAGACTATGGCTAGCGACTTCAAGCTAGAGCCATACGATCGCTTCTACTATTCTGCTAAAATGAAGGCTGAGAAGTACAACTTCAATGCTGAGGACGTAAAGCCATACTTCCAGGTAGACTCAGTCCTCAAGAATGGTGTATTCTTCGCTGCTGAGCGTGTATACGGTCTCAAGTTTGAGGAGCGCACAGATATCCCTGTGTATCACCCAGAGGTACGTGTCTACGACGTTAAGGATGCAGCTACTGGCAAGCAGATTGCCCTCTTCTACACCGACCTATTCCGTCGTCCTACTAAGGGTGGTGGCGCTTGGATGAGCGAGTTTGCTTCACAGAGCCGTCGTAACGGCCAGTTGCCTATCATCTACAACGTTTGTAACTACGTTAAGGCTCCAGAGGGTCAGCCTAGCCTACTCTCTTGGGATGATGTTACTACGCTCTTCCATGAGTTCGGTCACGCCCTTCACGGTATGCTATCCGATGTTGAGTATGCTAGCCTAAGTGGCACCAGCGTACTTCGTGACTTCGTAGAGCTTCCAAGCCAGTTCAACGAGTACTTTGCTACAGTTCCAGAGGTATTCTCTAACTACGCTAAGCACTATGAGACAGGTGAGGCAATGCCTGAAGAACTAAAAGCAAAGATGCTTGAGTCTATCACTTACCATGCTGCTTATTCACTTGGCGAGAACCTTGCAGCTTCATCTGGTGATGTTGCATTCCATATGCTAACCGATGAACAGGCAAATGCTCTTACAGCTGAGACCGTTGAGCAACTAGAGAATGACGTACTAAGTGGCTTCGGTCTACTTGACCCACAGATTCCACCTCGCTACCGCACTAGCTACTTCAACCACGTATGGGGTGGTGGCTATGCATGTGGTTACTACAGCTACCTATGGGCTGAGGTACTTACCGTAAACGTAGCACAGGTATTTGATCGCGAGGGTTCACTCAACCCTGAGGTAGGTAAGAAGCTCCGCGAAACTATCCTAAGCAAGGGTAATACCGTTGACCTTGGTGAAGCATTCACTGCTATGACAGGACTAGCTCAGCCAGACCCAGCTCCACTTCTACCAGCTCGTGGAGTAAAGTAATAAGCTTACATACAAATAATAGAGGGTGTGTCCAAATGGGCACACCCTCTATTATTTGTATACAAACCGATAACTATTAGAGATTAGACTTAATCTTCTCAAGCATCTCCACCATCTTCGCCTTCTCGGGCTCGGATATCTTGTGGTTAAAGTCCATATCCCTTTCTTGAGTTATAGGCACTAAGTGTATATGCGCATGTGGCACCTCTAGTCCTATTACTGCCATACCTACTTTACGACAACCAGTAGCTTTCTGGATACCGGCTGCTACTTTCTTTGCGAATACCATCATACGCCCCAACTCCTCATCGGTGAGCTCGAAAAGATAGTCTTCCTCGCGCTTTGGGACGACTAAAGTATGTCCATACTGCACAGGAAAGGCATCGAGGAAAGCACAGAACTCCTCGTTCTCTGCCACGATATAGCCAGGTATCTCGCCCTGGATTATTTTAGTAAATATCGTTGCCATAGTAATATCAGATCGAAATCTCCTCTATCTTAAAGGTTACAATACCGGCTGGCACCTGGATATCTACTATGTCACCCACCTTCTTACCTATTATACCCTTAGCTATCGGTGTAGAAATTGCCATCTTACCCTTTTTAATATCGCTTTCGGTATCAGAGACTATGGTATAGGTCTTCACCTGATTGTTAGCCATATTACGGATAGTCACCGTATTGAGCATCTGAACCGTGTCGGTACTCATCTTACTCGTATCTATAATACGAATATTCTGCAGCTGCATACGTAGCTGACCTATCCTATCCTCCAACAGTGCTTGCTTCTCCTTCGCTGCAGAATACTCTGCATTCTCGGATAGATCCCCCTTGTCACGAGCCTCAGCAATCGCTTGAATCACCTCAGGGCGCTCCACCTCCTCCAGTTTCCTAATTTCCTCTAGGAGGTTCTGGTACCCCTCCTCAGTCATGTAAATGTAGTCCATAAGTATCTTATCTCTCAAGTAAACTCCCTGACGAACATAGTAAAAAACAACAATTCCAAGCAAGGACTACCACAAGGGTTCCTGCCATGGAATCGCTACCATTCTCCTCTCTATTGTCCTAATCGAAGGTGCTTCTAACTTATATTCTTAACTCTTAATGTATTAACACTCAATATTCGTCTCTCTACTGCAAAGGTAATTCCTTTTAGCGACTATTCCAAATATTCTGCTACTTCGTCATAAAATAGTCGAACACCTTTCCCCATTATCCACATCACGTGATAATCCCAGCCCATCTATAATCTCCCCAACACTTAATCTATAGTGGTATGCCTTACGAGAAATGAGATCTAATCAGAGAAATATTTGGTAGTGTAAAAAATTGTCTGTATCTTTGCAATCAGAAATCGCGGGGTGGAGCAGTGGTAGCTCGTTGGGCTCATAACCCAAAGGTCAGAGGTTCGATCCCTCTCCCCGCAACTATTTATAGTGACAAGTCGCTTTTCGGAGTAGACTTGTCACTATTTTTTGTATCTTTGTGCGACAAAAAAGGTAACTAAATTATTTTAAGTAACAAGATTTGATTATGGAGATTATTAGCATTCACGGACGTGAAATCCTTGACTCTCGTGGCAATCCAACCGTAGAGGTGGATGTTGCACTCGCTTGTGGCGCATTTGGTAGAGCTGCTGTTCCTAGCGGCGCCTCTACTGGTGAGCATGAGGCACTAGAGCTTCGTGATGGCGACAAGGGACGTTATTTAGGTAAGGGTGTCCAGAAGGCAGTTGAGAATATTAATACAATCATCGCTCCAGCTCTGATTGGTGAAGATGCTAGCAATCAGCGCCTAATTGATATGAAGATGCTTGAGCTCGATGGCACTTCTACCAAGAGTAAGCTTGGTGCAAATGCCATCCTAGGTGTTTCAATGGCTGTTGCGAAGGCTGCTGCCGACGCTTTTGGTATGCCACTCTATCGCTATATCGGAGGAATCAATGCACATACACTACCAGTACCTATGATGAATATCATCAACGGTGGTAGCCACTCAGATGCTCCTATCGCATTCCAAGAAGTAATGATTCGCCCTATCGGAGCTTCAAGCATCAAGGAGGCTGTTCGTATGGGTGCCGAGATATTCCACAACCTCAAGAAGGTACTCCACGATCGTGGTCTTAGCACTGCTGTTGGCGACGAGGGTGGCTTCGCTCCAGCACTCGATGGCACTGAGGATGCTCTTGATAGCGTACTCAAGGCAATTGCCAACGCTGGCTACAAGGCTGGTGAGCAGGTAACCATCGCTCTCGACTGTGCATCTAGTGAGTTCTACAAGGATGGTGTATACGATTACACCATGTTTGAGGGCGACAAGGGTGCAAAGCGCAACCGTGAGGAGCAGGTAGCATACCTCCAAGACCTCGTAACTAAGTACCCAATCGATTCTATCGAGGATGGTATGAGCGAGAACGACTGGGAGGGTTGGAAGATGCTCACCGATGCTATCGGTGGCAAGTGCCAGCTCGTAGGTGACGACCTATTTGTAACCAATGTAGACTTCCTACGCAAGGGTATCGCTGAGGGTTGTGGCAATTCAATCCTTATCAAGGTAAACCAGATTGGTACACTTACCGAGACTCTTGACGCTATCGAGATGGCACACCGCCATGGTTACACAACCGTTACTAGCCACCGTTCTGGCGAGACCGAGGATTCTACCATCGCTGATATCGCTGTAGCAACCAATTCAGGTCAGATCAAGACTGGTTCACTCAGCCGTACTGACCGCAATGCTAAGTACAACCAACTTATCCGTATCGAGGAGGAGCTTGGTGAGACTGCTAACTTCGGTTACAAGCGTATTAAGTAATACGTCATACGATAATCACAATACAGGCTACGTGGGTTTCCTACGTAGCCTATTTTTATTTTATCTTCGATTGAGTCCGTCTCACAACATACCTACAACAAGGTAATAGATGCAATAATTGCGGGAAGTAGAGAGGTCAAGACCTCTATTTATAGCCATTATAAGTGCAATATTCAATAGATATCCCTATTATCATCACGCAAATCAGAGGCTACGACAGTCCAAAACTACCAAAATTAGGTATTGACACACCATAACTTATTCCCTACCTTTGCCACTGAAACGATACAGAGGGCTATCCCCCCTATCGTACTAAGTGGCATTTTACCATTATAATAACAATAAGAAAGTATGAAGAAGATTTCTATTATCTATGGCTCGTGTACCGACCATACCAAGGACGCAGCAGAGCAGATTGCCGCACTTCTTGCCGAGTACTCCCCCGAAGTACTAAATGTAGCTGAGTGCAATGCCGAAAGTTTCACGAGTGCAGACTTCTTGATCCTCGGCACCTCTACTTGGGGATGTGGAGATTTGCAGGACGATTGGGTAGATGTTCTCGACCAGCTAAAGACTACAGACCTATCGGGCAAACGTGTTGCGCTCTTTGGTCTAGGTGACTCATCAAGTTTCTCCGATACGTTTGTCGATGGTATGGGCGAGCTCTATGAGTTCTTCAGCGATAAGAATTGCCAGATCGTGGGTAGCGTTTCTGCCGATGGCTATTCATTCGATTCATCTCGTGCTTTTATCAATGATGAGTTCGTAGGATTGCCATTGGATAGTGACAACGAAGACCATCTTACCAAAGAGCGTATCGTTGCTTGGGTAGGGGGTCTCAAGTCTTCATTATAAAGTCAATACCCTATGAATAGTGCTATGGAAGTGCTGTCACACTTAACGTACGAATATCATAAAAAGCTAAGGAGCTTAGCGCTCTATACCTTTTACTCATCTAGGAGAGAAGAAGTGGAGCAGTGGCTTCGTAGCCGTCATATTGATTATATCTTGCAAGAGGTTACACCCCTTAAGTACAATGTATTTTTCGGAGACACTCCTTGCCTCGATGTCATTCGCCACATCGGCAACGATAAACCGCTCGCCCAATATACTCCAGAAGAAGATTTCATGCTGGGCATTATGCTGGGTTACGATCGGCTAGAGCAATGCAGGAGGTACCAACATAGAGTGGATTTGTGCAAAAAGTAAGCCCCTTCCCTCCCTTCCTTTTTCATGTCACCGTCACAATTCGCAATACATCATCACTGTCGTATGGGTCGCCCGTTGGGTTATCGGGTTGGACAGCAATAGCGAAATAACTAGGAGGGTTGGGTGCTTCTTTTTGATCATACCACGAAGAGAGTGTACAACGGCTGAATAAGCTACAATATATCTACAAAAGGGCTACGTAGCATGGTGCTACGTAGCCCTTCTTAAATAAGGGACCCCCTATTATTTGCTTTCGTTTTGATCTGGCGTATCGGTTTTCTCTTTTGCGAACCTAAATTGTACAGGCAACACAAATGCTACTCTAGCCAAGGTACCATCCTTAAGCGATGCAGGCTTCCAATTAGGCATCATCTTCACCACTCTTATCGCTTCAGCATCCAAAGCTTCGTGCACCCCTTTTACTACTTTAACATCAGAGAGAGAGCCGTCGGTCTCTATAACAAAACTAAGCATTACTCTTCCCTGAATATTCTCCTTCACTGCTACATCTGGATACTTGATATTCTCACTAAGCCACTTCATCATTGCAGCCTGTCCGCCAGGAAATTCAGGCACATTATCGACATAATCGTATACCTTATCCTTCTCTCCTTCTGTCACCTTGTTCTTAAGAGCAAAAGAAATAGGTAGCGTAAAGCGAACTCGAACTGGCTTGCCCTCAGCCTTACCTGGTGTCCACTTCGGCATAGCTGCTACTACTCGCACAGCCTCGGCATCTAGCGATTCATGTACACTTCTAGCTATTTGAGGATTAGAAACGGAGCCATCTGTCTCTACCACAAAGTGTACCATCACTCTTCCCTGAATATTCTGCTTTTCCGCCTCCTCTGGGTACTTGATATTTTCACCAAGCCATTTCATGAGAGCGTCAATACCTCCAGGGAATTCCGGCATATCTTCGACAAACTCGAAAATTTCACCATCCTTTTCTGGCGGAGGAGCGACCTCTGTAGTCTCGGTAGCTAATGCTTCCTTCACGGTTATCATTTGCGTACCTACAAGTAGGAGTGCAACAATAGGCAGAGCTGCTACAGCGTACAGAACCGCTAAGCTCTTATGGCTTTTCTTATTACTATTCATCATCACAATTCTTTGTTTTAGGTTTTGCATCGAAAAAGATAGGGAGGGCAGTTGTACCATTCGACCTATTGTGCACGCCAGTAGATGATACTGATAGGTCTTACGGTCCTTACCCAAGCGCAATACACCTTGGTCTGCTAGGTACTCTAGGGTATTGCGTTGCTGTTGGAGCATACTCCATGCAAATGGATTCCACCACTGGACCAGCTGCAGCACACAGCCCAATAGCATATCTATATAGTGTCGTTGCTGTATGTGCTCCAGCTCATGCAGCAGTATGGAGTCTATGATTGTGCGGTCGTTCAGCGACCGAGGGATGTAAATAGACTTACCGAAGGTAAAAGGGGCGAGCTCCGCTTCAGTCAGGTAAAGGTTCACAGAATTAGGTAGATGCTGGTGGTCGGCATGGCGCTGAATCCGAAAAATGCTCACGATACCCACCAATAGCCAACCTCCCGTGACTAAGATGCCCGCCAACCAAACTAACTTAGCCACACCCCACCAGTCTATCGACTGGCTCTGTTCGGCCGTAACCACAAACTCATCCTCTAGGATAATTGTAAAAGTGGGGATATTGGCCTCTGCCACTCGAGACTGCCACCAAGGTGTAATCTCAGGCAAGAGAGGAAGAAATAGGCTTGCCACTATGGCAATGACATAGTAGTACCTCTGAGTCCGGAGTAGTGTACTTTTCCGGAGTATAAGCCTATCTATCAAGTAGAATAGAGCTATACCAAGCCCTGAGAGTGCCAAATATCTAAGTAGTACCATATTTACTCCTCCCCTTCATCTATCATCCGAAGTACCTCCTCTATCTCTTCGCGGCTTACCTTATCATGGCGCGCAAAGTATTGTACCATATTCTTATAAGAACCGGTAAAAAAGTTAGAAACCAAGTATTTGAGCGTCTTCCCATAATACTCCTCTTGTGAAATAAGGGGGGCGTATACGTGACCACGCCTTTTACCTACCTTTTGCACGTAATCCTTCTCTTCCAACTTTGCCACCACCGATGCGATAGTTGTATAGGGTGTATTACGATACTCCATCAACTTGATAGCATCGCTAATCTCTCCCTCGCCTATAGCCCAAAGTGCCCTCAAAAAGTCCTCCTCCATAGGGCTCAGACCGTTTAGAAACTCCTTATTACTCATATCAATATACGTGTATTACGAACTCTTCGTAGCAAATCTACGAATTATTCGTAAGTAGGACAAATATTTCGTGAAAAAATTACACTTTGCACCTAAAACGCCTCAGTAGAGGAGATAAAAATTTCCGGCATACTAGAGAAATTTATTCCTAGGAATAAATAAATTTATTTGTACAGATAAATATTTTTATTCCTAGAGAAAAATAAATTTATTCCTAGGAATAAATTTTGCCACTCGCGCCATTCACAATGCCTTCGTGCTAGAGCGCACTTTGGTCTTATACTATGAGCCATTCCTACTCATAGCTCTGACAGCACAAAACACCATTACAGCCACATCGTTAGTTGAATTGGAGGAGCGTAAAAAAATGCATTTGAAATAGCTGAGATAGCTACGTAAGGGAAAATAGGTATATTTGTGGAAATATTTGAGTGATCTATCGGTCACTGCATACACATATATAATATATAGGAATAGGAATCCAGATGCTAACGATTAAGTACCTTTTGGAGAATACCGAAGAGGCGATTGAGCGCCTGAGGGTAAAGCATGTAGAGGCTCGGGAAGTGATAGAGAAACTTCGTGGGCTGGATGAGGAGCGTAGAAATACACAGAGTGAATTAGATAATTCTCTTGCTGAGCAGAATAGGCTCTCCAAGGAGATTGGTGCCCTTATGCGTGAAGGTAAGCGCGAAGAGGCTGACCAAAATAAGGCAAAGGTAACTGAGCTCAAAGAGAGCTCCAAGGCATTGGATGCTCGGAAGAAGGAGCTAGAGGAGACCATTCAGCACATTCTAGTAGAGCTCCCTAATGTACCTCATGCATCGGTGCCAGAAGGACGCGTGGCTGAGGACAATGTAGTGGAACGCACTGGTGGGGATAAGAAAGTCTTTGCCAATGGCATGGAGGTACTGCCTCACTGGGAGCTTACCAAGAAGTATGACCTGATTGATTTTGAGCTAGGTGTCAAGATTACTGGTGCTGGTTTCCCTGTGTACAAGGGCATGGGTGCTAGGCTTCAGCGTGCACTGGTCAACTTTTTCCTCGACAATGCTAGGGAAGCCGGCTATCTGGAGATACAACCACCTTATGTTGTGAATGAGGATTCTGGTTATGGCACAGGACAATTACCCGATAAGGAGGGGCAGATGTACCACTGTGGGCTGGATAACCTCTATCTGATTCCGACGGCTGAAGTACCAGTGACCAATATCTTCCGCGATGTGATTGTAGATGCTAAGGATTTCCCAATCAAGTGTGCCGCATATTCGGCTTGTTTCCGTAGGGAAGCCGGTAGTTATGGTAAGGATGTGAGGGGACTTAACCGCCTGCACCAGTTTGACAAAGTAGAGATTGTGCGTATCGATCACCCTGAGCACTCTTACGAATCACTCTCTGAGATGGTAAACTATGTAGAGACCCTAGTGAATAAGCTAGAACTTCCTTACCGTATACTACGTCTTTGTGGAGGAGATATGAGCTTTACTTCGGCACTTACTTTCGACTTTGAGGTATATTCTCAAGCCCAAGAGCGTTGGCTAGAGGTTAGCTCTGTATCCAACTTTGAGAGCTTCCAAGCCAATAGGCTCAAGTGCCGCTTCAAGAATGAAGAGGGACGTATGGAGCTTTGCCATACCCTCAACGGTAGTGCACTAGCGTTGCCTAGAATAGTGGCTGCCCTTTTGGAGAATAACCAGACTCCTGAGGGAATTGTTATACCAGAGGCTTTGCGCCCATATACAGGGTTTGATATCATACGCTTACCCGAGGCAAAGTAATACAATGATACACGCCACTTAGTAGCGGTTAAAGGTCAATGATATGAATATTCGTTCGAAGCAACTACTTATAATAGCCTTACTGGCACTACTGCCTATCGGAGGTATGTGGGCACAGTCGGCTAGGATACAGAGGTCTGCCGCTTTTGAGCGCAAGGAAGTCATGAAGTACAAGGTGAGCTTCAAGTGGGGTTTACTTAGGGGCAAGTTGGCAAATATTACGCTAACCTCTGGTTCTGCTTCTGGCGGACAATACTTTAGTCAGTTGACGTTGCGCACCACTGGTATGGCGGAGACTTTCTACCCGATGCGGGACACACTGGAGACACTGTATGGAGCCAACAAGTTGCCTAGAAGGTTTGAGAAGCGCATTAATGACGATGGGTATCGAGCTCAGGATGTGATTACCTTTACTTACAATGGGGATCAGGTGCGGGCACAAAGCAAACAGAGGGTGAATGGGAACCTAGAGATAGATACCACACTATACCTAAGCAGCGCCAATGCGGAGGTGATAGACATGCTCTCTACGCTTATGCTGCTACGTACATACGACTTTGTAAATACGGACAATGTAGCGCCTGTAAGGGTCTATATACCCTTAGGCGCTGACAAACACCTGGTGGAGTATGTCTACGATGGGGTGGAGCGTATTCAGATGCCCGATGGCACCAAACGCCAGGCTATGAAGATCAACATCAATGTGAATGATAAGAACTTCAAGAAGAAGAGGAACTCTGTGACAGCGTGGATTACTCGAGATAAAGAGCAGGTACCGGTGAAGGTCGTTTCGGAAATATCAATAGGCTCAGCGGTTATAGACCTTGTAAGCTACACGAAGAGGTAATCTATTGATGGCAAAGGATAGGTCGGTTAAGCCTCCTAAGGGTGCGCGCAATGTGTATGATTTACTGGAGAAGTATTATGATTCTACTTCTAAGGCATATCAGATATTAGTGACACACAGTGAGCTTGTGGCGAAGAAGGCTTTGGAGATAGAGAAGCGCCATAGGGATTGGGGGCTTGATCGCATATTTATCTACGAGGGGGCAATGCTCCATGACATAGGGATTTACCTCTGCAATGCGCCAGGGATTGACTGCCATGGTGTAGAGCCGTACATCCGCCATGGCATATTGGGGCAAGAGATATTGGAGCGAGAAGGGCTTCAGGAACTCTCCCTCATCTGCGAACGACATACAGGTGTAGGGCTTACTCTAGAGGAGATACTGAGCCGAGAATTGCCTCTTCCTCATCGCGAGATGGTACCTATATCGCTGGAGGAGCAGATCATTTGTTTCGCCGATTGCTTTTACTCTAAGAGCGGTGACCCTGAGGAGGAAAAGACTGTAGCACAGATAAGTAGGAGCATGGCGAAACATGGGCAAGACGATGTACGAAGGTTCGAAGTGTGGTGCAAGCTATTCCTGTAGAAGCTAGTAATAATATAGTAGAGTAAAAAAGATAAGGGTATGGATATTTTGGTATCTTTGCCCAACTACGGTTACCCTAGGTAGCAATAACTTAGTAAGACATTAAGACACTAAATGATGGAGACAGTATTGAGTGGTATTCGCCCAACGGGCAATTTACACTTAGGTAATTATTTCGGGGCGGTGAGGAGCTTCCTAAAGATGCAAGATGAGTATAAATGCTATTTCTTTATAGCAGATTGGCACTCTCTTACGACTCACCCACATCCGGATAATATCCTCAATAATACCCACACAATACTGGCAGAGTACCTAGCTTGTGGATTGGATCCAGAAAAGGCCACTATCTATGTGCAGAGCGATGTAAAAGAGGTGCTGGAGCTATATATGTACCTCAATATGAATGCGTACCTCGGGGAGCTAGAGCGCACGACTACGTTCAAGGAAAAGGCGCGCAAGCAACCAGAGAATGTCAATGCTGGTCTACTCACCTACCCTACTCTCATGGCAGCCGATATCCTGATGCACAGGGCACACAAGGTACCTGTGGGAAAGGATCAAGAGCAGAATATGGAGATGGCTCGCAAGTTTGCACGCCGCTTCAATCACATCTATCAGGTAGAACTATTCCCCGAACCAAAGTCCTTTAGCTTTGGTAAGGAAGCGCTAAAAATACCAGGGCTAGATGGTTCGGGCAAGATGGGAAAAAGCGAAGGTAACGCTATATATTTGATTGACGACGAAAAGACGATCAAGAAGAAAGTAATGAAGGCAGTCACAGACTCAGGTCCTACAGAGCCAAACTCAGTGAAGCCCGAAGCGATTGCCAACCTATTTACTTTCCTTGAGATAGTGTCTACGCCAGAGACCTATAAGCACTTCAATGAGGCATATAACAACTGTAGTATCCGCTATGGCGACCTCAAGAAACAGCTAGCAGAGGATATCAACGCTTTCTGCGCACCTATCCGCGAACGCATATTGGAGCTAAGGAGCAATACTGATCTACTTGAGCGTGTTGCCCGCGAAGGAGCTGAAAAGGCAAGAGCTAATGCCAAGATAACCGTAGATATGGCGAGAGAAATCATTGGGTTTCCCCGCATGAGATAAGAGACTAGTAGTAAAATAAAAGATAAAGAGAAGAGAAGATACGAAGATGAACGGAATGCATGACAATCAAAACACATTATCCGGGAAGGTAATCAAGATCCTAGAACTAATCAGTGGAGACAGTAAGCGAAACCCGGGTGAGAAGTGGTATCGCCAAGAGTTCGTGATTGAGACGTACGCTCAGTATCCACGCCAAGTGTGTTTCCAGATATGGGGCGAAGATAAGATTAAGGCAGCCAACCTCCAGCTAGGCGAGGACGTTACGGTTACTTTCGAACTATCGAGCCGTGAATACATGGAGAAGTGGTACACCAGCGCAGAGGCACGAAACATCATGAAGGGTATACCTCAGCAGTATGCGCCACAGCAGCCTCAGGGTATGGGCTATGGCGCTGGCTATCCTCAGCAAGGTGGATACCAGCAACCTCAAGGTATGCCTGGCACCAATGTACCATTCGGCGGTGGTATGCCACAACAACCACAGGCGCCACAACAGGGAGGCAGTGACGATCTCCCATTCTAAAGAGAGTTAGTAGACTATCACCCGTAGCTGACTCCTACGGGTGGTAGTCGATTTTTATATCATAATGAGGTTTACTAGGCTTTGGGAAAAGCCTATGTCCACCCCCGTGACAATGGGGTGCTAAAGTATACATAACAACCTGGTAGTATAGCTTCTAACCCAAGAAGATCTACCTAGAAGTTGGACACAAAAGCTAGTGTCCGTGACCTGAAGATATACAAGACAATAAAATTAACAGACAACAAGATTATGGGATTTAAGGAGGTAATGGCGCTGAGGCAAGGAGGCAACCTAACAGAGGCTCTAGTTCTTGCTCGCGAAGATTATGCCACTAGGCAAGACCAGTGGTCAGCATCGGCACTCTTTTGGGTGCTCAAGGATATGGCTTCAGAGATGATAGCTGAGAAAAACACCTCGGATGCCTCGTCTCTTATCGCGGAGATGGAGCAGATAGTAGGCAATATGGGGGCGACTACCAATGTAGCAATGGAGGCTCTTGCAGTACTCCAGAAGGAGGTCATACCCTATTTCAATGAGTTGGCTAGCTTGGCCAATGAGATTGAGAAGACAAAGAACAGAAACCGAATCAAGGAGATCTTTACACAGGTGACCGATTGGTTTACAGGCGAAAACGTCACCTATCCAGACGAAGCTCTGCATGAAGACTATGCTAGAGTACTGTATGCTTATCTCGACTGCTACTACCAGCACATCCCCTATGAGGATTTTCAAGAAATCTACAATAGGTATCTCGATCTTAAGAACCTACGTCCGTCACAGATACATTCGAAGTTCCTCAAGCTGGGTCTATCTGCTAAGCGAACTTTCGGGCACCACCTAGACTTCAGCGACCTAGTCTCAAGGTGGGATTTATCCATGCTCACGGCTTCCGACTGGGAACAGCGCAAAATGGGAGCTAACGAGGTACGGAAGTCGCTTGCCGAAGAGGTGCTCTTTGAGGTCTCCTCTGAGTTCGTTGTAAGAGAGGATCAAGTAGAAGTGCCTCAGGCTATTCAGCAGCTCCTAGTGGATGCTCTCATTGCCTTCCCTGATGATCCAGTGGTTCAGCTTGTGCAAGCACGTGCCATTGTGATGGATGGTGACAGCAAGGAGGGCATAGAGCGCTACGAACAGATACTGCAGGATATAGAAGTGCCGATGGCTTGGTCGGAGTACGCCTTTCTTATTGAGGACAATGACGAACTGCGTATGGCAGCTCTCAGTATGGCACTTAGGGAGGAAAAGGACGAGTATCTGCCTTACCTCAAAAGAACCCGACTCGACCTCGCTCGTCTGTTGATAGACCGTAAGCTCTACGCCAACGCCCTTCGGGAACTCTCGCTCGTGGCACAAATCTGTCTTGAGAAGTCTACCGAACTTCCTAAGGAGCACGAGAAGCTAATGAAGAAGATACCAGCTGGCACGGAGCAGAGCAAGGAGAATAAAGAGCTCTACTATCAGTGGTCTCGACCTGTACTCAGCCATATCTTCCGCGCTCTTCCTGACATCATAGTGATGGTCTATGACGTGATGGCAATGCGACTAAAAGAGGAGAATCAGGTAGTCCCCATGCTTAAGCTGATAACGCCCCAAGGCAAGACATCGCTTGTCACGCCTAAGGAAGCAGGTATCCTTCCTGGCGACAATCGTGGGCGCATCTACGAAGTAAAGCTACAAGAGCGCCATCGCAAGCATACTCGTGTAGTGCTACTCACCCATAGAGAAGACATCGACCCACTAGCAGAATTCCCTACTCAAGTAGGTATCATCAATGGCTATAGCGAGTCTATGCACGCTTACCACCTAATGGATAGCAATAGCCGGCACCATTACCTCAATGGTCAGCCTAATGAGTACATGCAAGGAGAGTTTATCAAGTTTGTCATTCTTACGGAGAACCAACAGCGTAAGAACCAACCACCAACACCTCCTCGCGAGTACATTTACCATGTAGAGCGCATCGACCCACAAGAGGCGATACTCTCCTTTGACCCTATCAAAGCAACCGTAGAGCAGGTACGAGGCGACAACTACTACCTACGCACAGAACGTAATGTGCAAAGCATTGTCAACCAGTCTGTCGCTCCTGTCGAACTAGAGCTGGGCGAGAACGTTATCATCCGTGGATTCCAGCAGAGGTACAAGGATCGCCACACAGGACAAGTCACCTATAGCTTTGTTACCCTAGCCATCGAGCCCTATTTCGAGTAAGGACTAGCAATCAGAATACCAAGAAGGGCTACGTAGTTTCACAAAGTCTACGTAGCCCTTCTTGTATTCAATTGGTTATCAGAAGACGACCTGTGTCTCCACGTTACAATGCTTCTTCACCCACTCAGCATCAAACTCCGCAACCTCATGTCGTCTACCCTTATAAATATAGTAGACCGATGGCGTAGGTTCAGCTTTCGACTCGGGATCCGTAACCATGGGCATCCTATTCTCTATGATAGAGTCTGGACAGTCTTGAATCTTGGGTATCATTTTCAATACGTACGTATGCTTATACCCGTTGGCACGCTCCTCTGTTAGGATAAGTTTATTGCCTTCGATAGCATAGGACATACCCTGCTCCAAGCCCTCGATGACAATCATTGGCAACTTACCTTTGACAAATACAGAGCCATCATTACCCAGCCTATAGCGCCCACCTGGGGTCATCTCCCCATCCATAAACTTCTGGAATCTACCATCCTTATAGAAGGTGTACCTTTTGCTTAGTCCTGTTTGCTCTAGCGGAACGAAGCTATTTGTAAAGCTATCCAAAGAGCTTTTCCACTCCCAAGTTTGAAAAAGTGCTTCATGCCCTGCTTGTGGAATATATTCTGGATGATCAGGGTCTAAGAGCGTCCCCGATGTCCATATTCTATACCTCAATTCAAACCCCTTTGGCAGGTACACAACTATCGGTAACCGGCTATTGTAATCTATCATTAGAGGCTCTGCCGCTACAAAAGCTTCATGCTTACTCTCCTCAGGGCACCCCATCATGGTGCTCCATGCTTTGCCATCAGAAGTAAACGTGTAATACGTGTAATACGTGTACCCCATCCCTTCCACAGTCTTTTTCTCCCAAGAGCCATCCAGACCATGCCTATTGCAGTCGACGGTCATCGTCTTACCACCTATAAGCTCCACCTTGTAATTGCTTTCCATTGATAGATCTTCCTTGGCTGGTAGATGGATCACTACTTGCCTCTGATCGGAAGAGACTGTTGGGTATACCGACCTATCAAAGTCCAACTCACTATTTATCTCTCTTTGCTCTTGCCCCATGGCCGACACGGAAATGAAGAGCACGCAAGCCAATGTAATTAATTGCTTTGTCTGCATATTGTACTTCATAATCTGATAAAAACTCAAGTAACAAAATAATAAGTGATAATTGCTATTTTGAACAAATATAGTGATATTTCTGTCCAGACGCGTTATAATATCAGCTCATTAACGTTAGTTGTATATACACAACGAATATCCCATGATAATTGGAATAATATATCATATCGAATCAGAGTATGAGACTATTCGAACAGTGCTTCGTGAACTATCTCAGCAACAGTTGGGTGTGGGAATACATGGCTCTTAAAGTCCTCCACAGTGAGGTTCTCAGTCATAGCCATGCCTACCGTCACAATAATCTCAGAAGCTGGGTTCCCAATCATGTGACCACCTAAAATACGTTGGCTCTGCTTATCCACCAGGAGTTTGAAGTAGCCATTGCCGCCCTCATTCTCCACCACAAATCTGCCTGCATAGCTCGCTGCTAGACCAAGCACCTCATAGTCTATTCTAGTCTTTTGTAGCTCTTCCTCCGTAGCACCGACACCAGCAATCTCAGGATGAGTGTATACCACGCCTGGAATAACATCGTAGCGCATTGGGTCGCCTTCTCCATGTAGGATATGCTTGATAGCCACCTCGCCCTCTCGGTAGGCTGTATGTGCAAGCATCGACTTCCCATTGGCATCTCCTATGGCATAGACTCTAGAGTTAGAGGTTTGCAGATACTCATCTACCACTATGTTACGCTCCATCTTTAGGCCAAGTGTCTCCAATCCGAAGCCATTTAGTACAGGACGACGCCCAGCACTCACTAGGATACGTTCTCCCTCTAGCTCCTGCTTTGTGCCGTCTGATAGCTCAATCGTAAGTCCGGTAGCTGAAGCTGCCACGACCTTTGTATTGAGATAAAACTTTACGCCCCTCTTTTCGTACTCTTCTTGTAACTGGGAAGAGATAGCGCCATCCATAGGACCAAGAATCTTTGGGAGCATCTCCACCACAGTCACCTCTACGCCAAAGCTATTGTACACACTCACAAACTCCATGCCAATAACACCGCCACCAACAATAAGGATACTAGCAGGCAACTCCTTAGCATCTAGTGCTTCTCGGCTCGTCCAGAACTCTACATCCTTGAGACCTTGAATAGGTGGCACGAATGCTTCCGAGCCAGTCGCAAGAATCAATTTATCGGCAATATAGGTCTCCCCATTCGCCTCTATTTTGATACCCTCAGGCGTCTCGCCAGCAAGTGTAGCCAGACCCTGAATCGTCGTTACTCCAGCATTAGAGAGCTTTTGTCCTACACCAGCGACTAGTTTGCGTACAATCTTGCCCTTTCGTGCCGCCACCTTCTTGTAGTCTCCAGTTACTTCACCCTCTACGTTGATTCCATACTTCTTAGCCTCCTTGAAAGCATCCAGCATATTGGCACTATGCAGAAGAGCTTTTGTGGGGATACAACCTTCATTGAGACAGCAACCGCCCACTTTATTTTTCTCGAATAGTACAGTCTTTAGTCCAGATTTACTGGCAATAGCAGCGGCATTGTAACCACCAGGTCCTCCGCCAATCACAGCTACGTCAAACTTATTCATATTTACTCTTATGTTTTTAACGTTAGAAATTCTATCTGCACACAAGATACCTATTTTCTCTATTAGTAAGTAATCTGAGTGTTCCAATTGTAAGTCGGTCAAATCATAAATTTCTATACAAATCTCTACATATGAGACCTTTAGAAACAAGTATATTAAAGTACTCATCCATACTCTACATAGCGGCAAATCTAAGTCCCGCGAGCAGCCAAATTTATTCCTAGGAATAAATTTATTTTTCTCTAGGAATAAAAATATTTATCTGTACAAATAAATTTATTTATTCCTAGAGAAAAATAAGTTTAATATGGCGAGCCACAATTGGTATTCGCCTATCACACACTATATAATATATAGTAGAGTCACTGGGAAGAACTAAGAAGGAATGAACAGATGTCAAATATTGCTCTATAACAACAATAATGTTTTGGTCAGTCAGGCGCTTTTCTCTACATTTGTCGTTGGATAAATAAATTACTTTACCTATTAGATACGATAACTATGATTATTTGTATACCAAGAGAAATTATGCATGGTGAGGACCGCGTAGCGGCCACTCCCGAAACGGTCCAAAAGTTTGTCGCTGATGGTGCTACCGTGTATGTAGAGGCTGGTGCTGGTGAGCCTTCATTCCACCACGATGAAGATTATGCGAAAGCAGGTGCTACGCTCCTTTCAGATACAGCAGAACTATTCCAGAAGGCAGACGTTATCCTTAAAGTGAAGGAACCACTATTCAACGAAAAGTTGGGCAAACACGAGGTAGAACTGATGCACGAGGGTCAGATACTCATTACCTTCATCCACCCAGCATCTCCTGTAAACCACGAAATGGTACGCAAGTTGGCAAAACAGGGTGTGATTGCACTTACCCTTGATGGAGTACCACGTATCTCTAGGGCTCAAAACCTGGATGCACTCACTTCTATGAGTACCTGCGCTGGCTATAAGGGTATCCTACTAGCTGCCAATGAGCTTGCTTACTTCATGCCACAGATGTTTACCGCTGTTGGTCAGATCAAACCAGCCAAGGTAATGGTCATTGGTGTAGGTGTGGCTGGTCTTCAAGCTCTAGCTACTGCTCGCCGTCTGGGTGCTATCACTTATGCTGCCGACATCCGTCCAATGGCTCTTGAGCAAGCAACTAGTCTTGGCGCTAAGCCTGTTGAGACTGGTGTGCCAGCTGAGCTAGCTATTGCTGAGGGTGGTTATGCAAAGAACTTGCCTTCTGATGTATTGGCAAAGGAGCGTGACCTACTCTTCCCTACTATCAAAGATATGGATATTGTATTCTGCTCTGCACTTGTACCAGGCAAGATTGCTCCTACCATTATCACTGAGGAGATGGTAAAGCAAATGAAGCCAGGATCTGTGATTGTGGACATCTCTATCGACCAAGGCGGTAACTGCGAAATCACCCCTCCTGGAGAGACTGAGCGCAAGCATGGAGTTACCCTTATCGGTATCAAGAATATCCCTGGTCTACTTCCAAATAGCTCTACTTGGATGTTCGCACAGAACATTTACAACCTAGTGAAATACCTCACCAAGGATGGTAAGATTGAACTAGATATGACCGATGAGATTTGCCGAAAGATACTCGTAACTCGTGACCACGAGATCGTGCATGAGGGTACGCTTGAAGCAATGAATAAGTAATTACTAAGATAATTAGGAGGTATACTAGAGGGCTCGCCCTCGGTATGCCTCCTTTTGCTATATATTATACTCATGACAAACCCTATCGTTCTGGTATTGGTGTTCATTGTATCCTCTCTCGTAGGGTACTTTGTCATCAAAAAGATACCTAGTCTACTCCATACCCCGCTGATGTCTGGTATGAACGCACTTTCTGGCATCACTGTCATTGGTGCCATCATCGTATTACTCTTATCCATGGGTATGCGAAATAATGCACTAATTATTATTGCCGGACTTGCTATTGTACTGGCTATGATAAATGTTGTAGGTGGCTTTGGCGTTACTGAGCGGATGCTACGCATGTTCCGCAGCAATAAGAAGAAGGGAGGTGAATCATGATTAACTTCCTCAATATCTTGATACCAATACTCGTTGTTATCGGTCTTTGGCTGATGAGCCGCGTACCTTCGGCCGTGAAGGGCAATAGGCTAAGTATGTTTGCAATGCTTCTGGCTATCGTCATTGCTCTTTCTACAGGGACATTGGTACCAGTACTAGTAAGCATTCTCTTTATTCTTATCGGCAGCTCTATTGGTTTCCATCTTGCAAAGAAAGTAACCATGATACAGATGCCACAGACTGTAGGCTTGCTTAATGGTCTAGGTGGTGGAGCGTCTGCGCTTGTAGGTATCGTAACGCTCATGACGCCTGTAAATAAGTTTGAGGCCTTTACATCGGTGCTGGCAGTAGTGATTGGTATGCTTACCCTCACTGGTAGTCTGGTAGCTGCTGGTAAGCTCCACCGTGTGCTCAAACAGAAGCCAGTGGTGCTCCCTAATCATAGCCTCATCATGATTGTTTTGCTTGCACTACAAGCTGTCATGCTGATATGGGGCGGTTGGTTTATCACTGCCGACAATGCGATTCTAATTATTCTACTCACGGCTATCTTCGCAGGCTTATTCGGATGGGTATTTACTATCCGTGTGGGAGGTGCAGATATGCCAATTACTATCTCTCTCCTCAATTCCCTCAGTGGTGTAGCTGGAGGTATTGCTGGTATGGCAATTGGCAACATCATGCTGGTAGCTATCGGTGGGATTGTAGGTGCTTCGGGACTGTTACTTACTCAGGTGATGTGTAGAGCGATGAACAGAAGCCTACTGGATATTCTCTTGGGTAAGACCTCTGCACCAGCAGGCAAGGCTTCTACCGTAAAGAAGGTAGAAAGCAAGAAGCCACAAGCTGTAGTATCTACGAATACACTAGCAGATGATTTACAAGGTGCTAAGAATGTGATTATCGTACCGGGATATGGTATGGCGCTTGCGCAAGCTCAGATACAGGTGAAGCAGCTCGGTGATGCCTTCGAGCAGAATGGCGCTAAGGTACGCTACGCTATACACCCTGTCGCTGGTCGTATGCCTGGGCACATGAATGTACTACTTGCCGAGGCTAATGTCGATTACGAGCAACTGTACGAGATGGAGCAGATTAATGACGACTTTGCCAATACCGACCTTGTTGTCGTTATCGGGGCAAATGACGTCCTCAACCCTGCCGCTCGTGAGGCTGAGGGTACACCTATCTATGGTATGCCTGTGCTCAATGTAGACCAAGCGAAGAAGGTAATCATCTGTAACTTCGACCTCAACCCTGGTTACGCTGGTGTACCTAACCCACTTTATGAGGATAAGGAGAAGGTAACCCTTATGCTAGGTGACGCTAAGGAAAGCCTACAGAAGCTCCTAAAGGAGCTACAGTCAGCTCCGGCTACCGCTGCCGCTCCTACCGTGAGCGATACTACAACAGTAATGCAGAGTGCTAAGAATGTGATTATAGTACCGGGATATGGTATGGCGCTTGCGCAAGCTCAGATGCAGGTGAAGCAGCTCGGCGATGCCTTCGAGCAGAATGGCGCTAAGGTACGCTATGCTATACACCCTGTCGCTGGTCGTATGCCTGGGCACATGAATGTACTACTTGCCGAGGCTAATGTCGACTACGAGCAACTGTACGAGATGGAGCAGATTAATGACGACTTTGCCAATACCGACCTTGTTGTCGTTATCGGGGCAAATGACGTCCTCAACCCTGCGGCTCGTGAGGCTGAGGGTACACCTATCTACGGTATGCCTGTGCTCAATGTAGACCAAGCGAAGAAGGTAATCATCTGTAACTTCGACCTCAACCCTGGTTACGCTGGTGTACCTAACCCACTCTATGAGGATAAGGAGAAGGTAACCCTTATGCTAGGTGACGCTAAGGAAAGCCTACAGAAGCTCCTAAAGGAGCTACAGTCAGCTCCGGCTACCGCTGCCGCTCCTACCGTGAGCGATACTACAACAGTAATGCAGAGTGCTAAGAATGTGATTATAGTACCGGGATATGGTATGGCGCTTGCGCAAGCTCAGATGCAGGTGAAGCAGCTCGGCGATGCCTTCGAGCAGAATGGCGCTAAGGTACGCTATGCTATACACCCTGTCGCTGGTCGTATGCCTGGGCACATGAATGTACTACTTGCCGAGGCCAATGTCGATTACGAGCAACTGTACGAGATGGAGCAGATTAATGACGACTTTGCCAATACCGACCTTGTTGTCGTTATCGGGGCAAATGACGTCCTCAACCCTGCGGCTCGTGAGGCTGAGGGTACACCTATCTACGGTATGCCTGTGCTCAATGTAGACCAAGCGAAGAAGGTAATCATCTGTAACTTCGACCTCAACCCTGGTTACGCTGGTGTACCTAACCCACTTTATGAGGATAAGCAGAAGGTAACCCTTATGCTAGGTGACGCTAAGGAGAGCCTACAGAAGCTTATTAAGAAACTAATGTAGTCTACTACACTTAATACATCTTAGCGGTGTGGTACTAAGTACCGCACCGCTTTATTTGTACCCTCACACAAACGATATGCGAAAAGGGCTTCGAGCGACAATGCCCGAAGCCCTTTCCTTATCCTAATTTATGGTTTACTCCTTACTAAGAAATGGATAGGTGTAATCTACTGGAGGATTAAAAGTCTCCTTGATATTACGAGGATTGATCCAACGCACGAGATTAAGCGGACCGCCCGCCTTATCATTGGTGCCTGAAGCACGAGCCCCACCGAATGGCTGTTGTCCTACTACAGCTCCAGTAGGCTTATCATTGATATAGAAGTTCCCCGCACTGAAGCGAAGTTCTTCAAGTACTTGGTTAGTTACCATACGGTCGCGAGAGAATATTGATCCAGTAAGACCATAAGCCGAACTCGTATCTACTAGTCCCAGTACCTCCTTCCACTTATTGTCGTCATAGACGAAGACGGTAAGCACAGGTCCGAAGATCTCCTCCACCATGCTCTTGAAGTGAGGATTAGTAGTAAGTATTACCGTTGGCTCCACGAAATAACCGACACTCTTATCGCAACCACCTCCTATAACTATCTCCGCATCAGTCGACTGCTTAGCGTAGTCGATATAGCTCTTGATATTATCGTACGACGCCTCGTCGATTACCGCATTCATGAAGTTAGAGAAGTCTCGGACATCACCCATCTTAATCGTCGATATCATCTCCTCTAGATAAGTCTTCACCTCGCTCCACTTACTCTTAGGGATATAAGCCCTCGAAGCTGCCGAGCACTTCTGACCTTGGTACTCGAAAGCACCACGCACTAGAGCCACGGCTACTTCACGGGAGTCTGCAGAATTATGCATCAAGACGAAGTTCTTTCCTCCCGTCTCTCCTACAATCACAGGATAAGAGCTATAATGACCAACATTCTTTCCGATCTCGCTCCATAGATGATTGAAGGTAGCTGTGGAACCAGTGAAGTGAAAACCAGCAAGGCTCTTAGCCGCAGTTACTACCTTCCCGATAGTAGACCCCTGACCGGGGATAAAGTTCACCACACCTGCAGGAAGCCCAGCCTCCTCAAATATCTTCATGATAAGATAGTTCGAATGTAGTGCGGTAGTGGAAGGTTTCCACACAGTAGTATTACCCATCATCGCAGGTGCGAGATTGAGGTTACCTGCGATAGAGGTAAAATTAAACGGAGTAAGCGCAAATACAAAGCCCTCTAGCGGACGATACTCTAGCCTATTGAATACTCCTGGTACCGATAAAGGCTGGTCGGCATATATTCTCGAGGCATAGTACGTACCGAAAGTAAGGAAGTCTATAAGCTCACATGGAGCATCTATCTCTGCCTGCATAGGGTTTTTACTCTGCCCAATCATCAGAGACGAATTCAGCACATACCGATACTTAGTAGCGAATAGGTCAGCTATCTTCATCATAATAGAAGAACGCTCTAGCCATGGCATCCGAGACCACTCCTTATGCGCCTTATTCGCCGCATCGATAGCCATTTGCACCTCTTTCTCTCCTGCCTTGTGATAGGTAGCAATAGTATGCTGATGATTATGTGGCTCTACCACCTTGCCTATATTGCCAGTGCGAACCTCCTTCCCGCCAATAATCAGCGGAATTTCTATCTCGCTATTCCAGTTATTTATTGCCTTCTTCAGCTCCTCCCGCTCCTTTGTTCCAGGAGCGTAGGAGAGTACTGGTTCATTCTTTGGTCTTTCGAAATTATAAAGGATATTATCCATAGAATTATCTTTAATCTTTTGTCAAATATTAATCGTATCTATATAGTTCACCCATCATACAGCGAGCCGAGCCGCCGCCGAGATCCTCTATAGTAGTGAGACTAGGTGCGATAATCGTCATGCTCTTCTCTATCATCGCCCTCTGCTCATCAGTAAGCGAGGCAAGCGCTCTTTGGCTCATCACCATAAATTGCTTCCCCTCTCGATTCCGCACGCTGAGCATATTACCTGCGAACTGGTACACCTGCTCCATCGTGATATCACATATCTCATGCCCAGACGATCTAAGAGAAGTAAGTACCCTACTCCTCTGTTCTTCTGGGACAGATGCTACACAAATCACCGCTACATCTTCAGCCAAAGCCATCATCACATTAGTGTGGTAGATAGGCTTACCATCTCTATCCAAGGCGTCAAATACCTCAGCTGTATAACCGAACCTTTGGCAAACCATCTCCAGTAGCCTCTCCGACATCCTATGCGAACGACAGGCATATATCACCCTATGTGGGCGATCTATAATCATCGTGCCAGTACCCTCTAGCACTTCACCTATCTCCTCCGATATCGGGCGCATATCCCATATATCCTGAGGTTGACAAACCTCTAGGAGCCTATTGAATAGTACCGTTTTATGACTCTCTGCATCCCTACTTGGCGCATACATCTTAAATAAGGTCAGATGACCTTCATCATCAGTAAGGAACCAATTATTAGGGAATATTGAGTCTGGGGTATGTGGCTCTGGCGTGTCCTCAGCCACTACTACCTCTACACCATGTGTTCTTAGGAGTTCTACAAAACTATCAAACTCCCTACGTGCGCGCTCATTAGCATCATCAGTCTTCCTCTCCGCTACCTGGAAGTGATTATCTCCCAATGTCTCCGGATTGGCCAGAAAGCGACAAGGGCGTACCATAAACACCCTATCTGTGGTCTGTTGTCTAGCCCTTTCCATAGCAGAAGACTATTTGTCTACAAACCGCTCGAGAGACTTCCGAATAATCTCCAAGCCCTCGTGGAGTTGCTCTTCGGTAATCACTAGCGGTGGAGCAAAACGGATGATATGCTGGTGGGTAGGCTTAGCGAGAAGCCCATTCTCCGCCATTATCTCACAAAGATCCCAAGCCTCCTTACCATCTGTAGGCTTAATAACAGCGGCATTTAGTAGCCCTTTACCACGGACAAGCTCTACGGCAGGTGAGTTCATTGCCTTCAGTTCCTCCCTAAATATCTTACCCAACCGTTCCGCGTTCTCTGCCAGGTGCTCATCCTTAATCACCTCGAGCGCTGCTATCGACACCTTACAAGCCAATGGGAAGCCGCCATAGGTAGAGCCATGCTCTCCCGGCTTAATAGTCATCATAATCTCATCATCAGCTAGCACTGCCGACACAGGCAATACTCCACCTGAGATAGCCTTACCAAGAATAAGGATATCAGGGCGCACACCTTCGTGGTCGCAAGCGAGCATTTTACCTGTTCGAGCAATACCGGTCTGTACTTCATCGGCAACGAAAAGGCAATTGAACTTATCACATAGTGCCCTAATCCCGCTAAGGTATCCATCATGAGGCACATACACACCAGCCTCACCCTGAATAGGCTCTACTAATACACCTGCTACCTTGTCGCCCTTTTCCATAAGGACAGCCTCAATAGCATCAAGATTATCATAAGCCACACGCTCAAAGCCTGGTGTATATGGTCCATAGTGCTCGTAAGCAGAAGGATCATTAGAGAGTGTAACGATAGTAATTGTACGACCATGGAAGTTCCCCTCACAGACAATGATGATAGCCTCATTAACAGGGATACCTTTCACCTTATAACCCCACTTGCGCGTCAGCTTCAGTGCCGTCTCTACTGCTTCGGCGCCACTATTCATAGGTAGCACTTTATTGTATCCGAAGTACTTAGTTACATACTCTTCGTATGGACCAAGCGCATCATTATAGAAAGCTCTAGAAGTAAGGCATAGGGTATCCGCCTGATCCTTTAGCGCCTTAACAATCCTAGGATGACAATGACCTTGGTTTACTGCCGAATAGGCAGATAAGAAGTCGAAATACCTCTTTCCATCTACATCCCATACAAATGGACCTTCTCCGCGAGAAAGTACCACGCCAAGTGGGTGATAGTTGTGTGCCCCATACTTGGCTTCCTGCTCCATAAAGCTCCTTGCTTTGTCTGTAATTGTCAGCATTAGATATACAAATAAATGGTTATAAAATAGCTGCATATTGCGACATATCGCAATAATTCTCACCTATTGAGAATAATTATGCACACAATATTAGCAAAATGATTTCAATTACCCAAACAATAGAGACATAAAATAGAGACTGGCACTAACAATTGCTAGTGCCAGTCTCTATTAGATAGTAAGCTACTATTTCTTACTTATTCAGCTCACGTAGCTTAGTCTGTACAGCCTTGATATCATGACCGCGCATCAAGATCTCACCCTCTGGTGATACTAGGATGAAAGTAGGCACACCCATTAGACCGTAAAGCGTAGCAGCATCGCTCTTGCTATCCTGGAAGGTTGGCCAAGTAATATTCATATCCTTTACAGCCTGAGCGTAAGCAGCACCATCGGTATCCTGCTCCCATACTGCGATACTTGCAGAAGTAAGCACGTTGGCAAACTCCTTCTCAATCTCGGCAATAACTGGCATAGACATCTTACAAGGGCCACACCAAGAAGCGAAGAAGTCAAGTAGGAAGTACTTGCCCTCAGCACGGAACTCACTAAGCATCTTAGTCTCACCTGCTGGATTAACTAGCTCATAGTCTAGGAACTGCTGACCTACATCGGTTCTAGCGGCAGCCTGCATCGTTACATACATCTTAGCCAAGTCCTTGTCATTCTTAACAAGGCTACCGGCAGCGTCAAAGTTCTCTACAAACTCTGCTGGAGTCCAGGAGCCTGCTAGCCCCATGAAGGCATACCAGTCAATCATCTTATTGCCACCCTTAGTATAATAGCTGTTGTAGATATCCTTAGAGTCTGCAGAATACTTCTCGCGAAGATCGCTAAGCTGCTGCATCTGCTCCTCTGTTGGCTCAGCTTCACCGATTGCTGCAATAATCTTCTCGCTCTCAGCGTTGAGGCTAGCCCTTAGCTCGTTGATCTTACCCTTCATCTCCTGAGCCTTCATGATAGAAGAATTGGCATCACCATCACAACGTAGGTTAGCTGCACCAGTAGCCTCGTCAGTAGTGTAGGTCAGTGTGAAGTCACCCTCCTCATTTGAGAGAACCATAGAGCTCTCACCAAGTACTAGAGTGCTGACAACAGTGTCATTAGCTGGAACAACATAGTTAAAGGTACCGTTCTCGATAAGTACAGAATCCTTAACGTTCTGATCCATGTCATAGAACTTTGCATAAGTCCCATTAAGAGTCTCAGGAAGTCCAGTTCCAGAGAGCTTAAACTCTTTTGCTGCTGGAGTACAAGCAGCAAGAGCTAGAGCAGCAGCTACTGCTGCAAAAAACATCTTATTCATTTTCAGTAATTTATATTGTGAATACTATATCATCCAATTAGGCTGCAAAGGTAAACAAAAAGTGGAGATCACCAAAAGGAATTTACCCTTTTACTACTATTCTTTCTGCGAATATACCGACGAGTAAAGCTGAATACCGCGAGCACTGAAATTTATCTGTACAAATAAATAAATTTATCTCTAGGAATAAATATTTTTATTTGTACAGAAAAATAAATTTATTCCTAGAGATAAATTTTCATACTCAGGCGCTCCACAATCTCTACTCTATAGAGTGAGAATGAGTGCTCTAGCTCTTCGTTACTTATTTGCTAATACCTTAGCAGCATACGAACAGACTGAAGAGAGCTCCAATTGCTCTTGCTGAGCATACTTCTCTGCTTCGTCTACTAGATAACGGCCCAGACCTTGACCTCCGAACTCCGGATTCACACCCGTATGATTGATAATCATCCGATTGGGATGAGCGAAGACAAACTCAATCTCTCCAGCACGTACATCATCTACATAAAGCAAGAGCGCTCCATGACGATCGCTTTTTTGTAGTTCTACTCTCTTATTCATATCCTTCTATTCTTTTAGTATTATGAAACCTTATATAGGGTAGAACAAGTCGTAATTGATATTGGTTCAGCGACTACTAGTATTCAGAGCGATCAGCGCACTAGCCTCTGCGCCAGCATTTCATCCACTAGCACGAGAGCTGTCATCGACTCCACAATTGGCAAGACTCTAGGAAACACAGACCCATCATGCCTACCCTCTATCGTTAGTGACTGCACTGTTCCTGCCGTATTTACGGTCTTTTGGGGGAGAGCGATAGATGCTATTGGCTTGAAAGCTGCCCTAAAGAGGAGCGGAGCGCCACTAGAGATACCGCCTAGTACGCCACCAGAGTGATTGGTTTCCGTAACAGGCACACCATCAATGGAGGTAAAAGGGTCATTGGCAGCGCTTCCAAGCATCGAGGCGAGTGCGAAACCATCTCCAATCTCAAAGCCCTTGCAGGCATTGATACCCAACATTGCCTCTGCCAGCCGCGCATCCAACTTACTATACAGAGGGCTGCCCCACCCTGGTGGCACACCATGTACCACCACAGAGACTACGCCGCCAAGGGTATCTCCAGCCTCTCTAGCTTGGAGCAAAGATTGGTACATTTGCTCATCCACCTCTGGTATGGGGCAACCCACTTTACTACCCCCTTGAGCTATTTCTAGAAGGTAACCTTCAGGTAGTCGTATGTGCCCCAGTTGTGAGGTATAAGCTGTAATTTTGACCCCCTGTTCCCCCAGTATCTGCATAGCTATAGCACCAGCCACTACGCGCACTACAGTTTCACGTGCACTTGCTCTCCCCCCTCCTCTATAATCACGTATCCCATACTTTGCTTGATAGGTAAAGTCGGCATGAGAGGGTCGATACACTTCCGATAGATGGTCATAGTCACTGCTCTTTCGCTCTTTATTGGCAATAGTAAATGCGATTGGCGTACCAGTGGTAACGCCATCAAATAAACCCGAGAGGAATACGGGCTGGTCATCCTCCACCCGTCCTGTGCTTATACCACCTGCGCTTCTACGGCGCTGGAGTACCGAAGTGATGAACGCCATATCTAGGCGAACCCCCGATGGACAACCATCTATCACACCGCCAATCACACTACCATGAGATTCGCCAAAGGTGGTAATGCGAAAATATCTGCCAAATGTATTCATTATGAATAGAAGAGATATGCAATTGAGACTGCCGCAATCATACCAATAAAATCGGAGAGGAGAGAGACACCAAGTGTGTATCTAGTCTTTTTAATAGACACACTACCATAATATAGGGCAAGGATATAAAATGTGGTATCACTAGAGCCCTGCACCATACAAGCCAATCGCCCCACGAAGGAGTCGGGACCAAAAGTCTCCATGGCATCTATCATCAGTCCACGAGCACCACTTCCACTAAGTGGTTTCATCAGCATGGTAGGCAAAGCATCTACCCAAGTAGTATCAAGCCCTACGAGATGGACTAGATAGGAGACCCCACCCATCAGCCAATCCATAGCGCCACTTGCACGGAAGAGACCGACACCCACGAGCACAGCAACAATGTAAGGGATAATCGTGACCGCTGTCTTGAAGCCATCTTTTGCTCCATCTATAAAGTCCTCGTATACGTTGCGCTTTGCCAAAGCACCGCTACCAATGAACAAGACAACCATGCTAAGGAGGACAAGATGGCTCACCATTGTGGATTGTGAGGTGAGAGTAGCTCGGTCTACATTCCCCGCCCAATAGATTATCCCTACGACTAAAGCTAGAAATAGTAAGAGAGGGATAACGAAAGCTTTCCTAAGGAGGTTTATCTTTTGCTTATACGACACCATCAGTATTGCTGCCAATGTACTAGCTCCAGTGGCGAGTAGGATGGGGACAAAGATATCTGCCGGAGAGGTGCTTCCCAATTGAATCCTGTACATTATGATAGTGATTGGGATAAGGGTAAGCCCACTAGCATTGATGGTGAGGAACATAATCATTGCATCCGAGGCTGTGTCCTTCTTGCCATTCACCTCTTGCAGCTCACGCATGGTCTGTAATCCTAGTGGTGTGGCAGCATTATCCAGTCCCAGTAGGTTGGCACTAAAATTCATGAGCATGGTACCAGTCACAGGATGGCCCTTGGGAATAGAAGGGAAGAGTACGTGAAAGAAGGGCGCCGTGGCTTGGGCGAAGCGACCGATAAGCCCACTCTTCTCCCCTATACGAAGAAGACCCTGCCAGAGTGTAAGCACTCCGGCAAGGCCTATAGATATCTCGAAACCCGTGGTAGCTGCACTGAAGAGCGCATCTACCATCGCACTAAATATGGTGCCATCGCCCGTAGTCACTACTCTGATGATAGCGACAAGAGCGCCCACGAGGAAGAAGGCTACCCATATATAGTTGAGCAACATGTATTACACTAGCTTCACTAAGTAGAAGTTCTTCTTACCTCTTTGGATGAGCATATAGCGACTATTGAGAAGATCTTGCTCACTTGGGACGTATTGGAAATCTGTTACCTTCTCTCCATTGAGGCTCACACCTCCGCTCTGTATAAGCTTACGGAGCTCGCTATTGCTAGCAAAGAACTTGCACTCACCCACGAGCAGATCCATTAGTCCCATTTCTCCATTGACCTTTTCCCTCGCTACCTCTGCCATTGGCACGCCTTCAAAGACACTCAAGAATGTGCTTTCGTCTAGCTTATGCAGTGTCTCTACAGAAGAGCGACCGAATAGGATTTGAGATGCTTGTACTGCTGTCTCGTAGTCCTCTCTGGAGTGAACCATAACAGTTATCTCCTCTGCGAGCTTAGACTGTAATAGGCGCTTGTGTGGCTCCTCGGCATGTGCCTTCTCGAGTGCCTCGATCTCTTCCTTGGCTAGGCTGGTGAAGATACGGATAAACTTACCAGCATCTTCGTCCGAGACATTCATCCAGAATTGGTAGAACTTATATGGAGAAGTATAACGAGGGTCGAGCCAAACATTGCCGCTCTCGGTCTTGCCGAACTTAGTACCGTCAGCCTTCGTGATAAGTGGGCAAGTAATCGCAAATGCTTGACCATCTACTTTGCGGCGAATCAGCTCGCAGCCAGTAGTAATATTGCCCCACTGGTCAGAACCACCGAGCTGTACACGACACCCCTCATGCTCGTAGAGGTGGAGGTAATCGTAGCCCTGCAGGAGCTGGTATGAAAACTCTGTAAAAGAGAGACCATTGCTCCCTTCGCCAGCTATGCGCTTCTTCACAGAGTCCTTTGCCATCATATAATTGACGGTGATATGCTTACCGATGTCGCGAATGAAATTGAGGAAAGAGTAATCCTTCATCCAATCGTAGTTATTAACAAGGACAGCAGCATTTGGGGTATCACTCTCAAAGTCGAGGAACTTACTTAGTTGCTTTTTGATTGCCTCTTGATTGTGTCTCAAGGTTGGCTCATCTAGAAGATTACGCTCAGCAGACTTCATTGAGGGATCACCAATCATACCCGTAGCCCCACCTATTACGGCAATAGGGCGGTGACCCGACTGCTGGAAGTGTCTCAGCATCATCACTCCTACCAAGTGACCGATATGCAAAGAGTCGGCTGTAGGGTCTATTCCGAGATAACCAGAGGTTTGCCCTTTCATTAGCTCCTCCTCAGTCCCTGGCATGATAGTGTGAATCATCCCTCTCCACTCCAACTCTTTTACAAAATTCTTCTCCATAAATCTTGTCTGTAAACCTATATTATATCCAAACAGGTTACAAAGCTACCAAATTTACACCACTATGCGTGACTCGAATAAAAATAGTATCTTTGTATTGTATTTGAATAATAACCCTATAGATAGCAATAAGAAAGATGAGTAAGATTGTATCCAACCTGACCCCTAATGTATTCTTCGTAACAAAGGGGAGTGGAGAATCGGATCTGGAGCTACATGCTGGTTCATACCACATGGCACTCTATGATGCGGGTATCAATGACTACAATATCATGGTTTACTCCTCCATCCTTCCCAAGACTGCTCGTCTGGTAACTATGGATGAGATAGATCTCCCTCCATTTGGTTCGGAGATGAAGACTATCATGTCGGTATCACACGGTACTCAGGATGAGTTTGTATCGGCAGGTATCGTATATGCTTGGATGTATGCCGACGAAAACTTCGATGAGAAGATAGGTGGTCTTGTGTGCGAGGTAAATGGTCGCTACCGCATCGAGGAGCTAGAGGCTAGGCTCACTAGAGTAATCCTAGACCTTCACGATAAGACCTATAGCCAGTACTACCTAGGTGAGCTTAACTTCGTCACCGAAGGTATCACTATCGAGAAGCGCTATGGTACCGCACTTGTGAGTCTATGCTTCATGGACTTTGTACAAGCTGAGAGCACTATCGGAGAGTAATCTTGATATTACAATATGATAATGAGACCTAGCCCAAGTGGGATGGGGTCTCATTACTAATATAAGGAGGGACATAAATCTCACAAATTATCCCTACATTTGCGCACAAATATATACCACATATTAGATACTTGATATGAAAAAGATTCTTATGACTTTAACGCTTGCATCTATGGCGCTCAGTATTGGGGGCTGTAAGGAGGATGCGAAAAAGGAGACAACGACAGTCGAAGCTATCCCAGCGATTGATCTTACCGCAATGGATACCACTGTAATGCCCCAACAGGACTTCTACATGTATGCCAATGGTAATTGGATAGCAAATAATCCGCTTCCTGCTGGTTATGCTCGTTATGGCAGCTTCGATATGCTTAGGAAGAACGCTCTAGACGCTACAAAGGGTATCCTCGATGAGATGAAAGGCAACACCACTGCTGGTAGTGACGAAGAGAAGGCTTACAAACTGTACGAGATGAGCCTAGACACTGTTAAGCTAGATAATGACGGTGCTCAGCCTATCCTTGCTTACCTAAACGAAGTGGATGCCATCGATTCCAAAGATGCGCTTGTAGACTATATGGCAAAGAGTGGCAACTATGGGGAGTCTTACTTCTTTGGCGTATTCGTAATGGCAGACGAGAAGGATAGTAAGAACAATCTACTCCAGCTATTCCAGCCAGGTCTTATCATGGGCGTGCCAGACTATTATGCAGATAATGCAGACCTAGCTAAGCAGCAAGCAGACTATAAGACCTATGTTGCAAAGCTCTTTACCCTTACCGGCACTCCAGAGGCAGATGCTGAGACACTAGCTAGCAAGGTATACGACACAGAGAAGAGCCTTTCTAAAATCGTCTATACTATGCTAGAGCGTAGAGATAGCCAGCGTAATTACAATAAGATGAGCATGGAGGAGCTTTACAAGACCTTCAAGTTCCCTTACCAACGCTACTTCGAGGGACGCAATGGTCTATCTGCTGCTAAGGAGCTTAATGTAGCACAGAAGGATTACTTTCACCGCTTCGATAAGTGGTTTGAGACAACCTCGCTTGACGATCTAAAGGCACTTATCAAAGCTCAGATACTTGATGGCGGTGCCAACTACCTCAGCAAAGACTTCCGCGATGCTTCATTTGCTTTCCATAATACCTCTATGACAGGTGTTTCTGAGCAAAAGCCTCTATGGCAGACCGCTGTATCACGTGTAAACGACAACTTTGGCGATGTAGTTGCTCAGCGCTACGTGGCTAAGTATTTCCCTGCAGAGGCAAAGGAACGTATGATTACTCTAGTAGACAATCTGATTGCTTCTCTTGGTAATCGTATCGATAACCTAGCTTGGATGAGCGACGCCACAAAGAAAAAAGCACATGAAAAGCTAGACACCTTTATCGTAAAGGTAGGTTACCCTGATAAGTGGTGGACTTATGAGAAGGCTGAGCTAGTAGAGAGCTCTCTATATGAGTACATGCGAGCACTAGCTCTATTCGCTACGAACCGTAACCTTGAGGATCTCGGTAAGCCTGTAGACTTCGACCGCTGGCTGATGAACGCCCATGAGGTTAATGCCTATTACAACCCAACTACCAATGAAATCTGCTTCCCTGCAGGTATCCTACAGTCTCCATTCTTTAACCTCAATGCCGACGATGCTGTAAACTACGGTGGTATCGGTGTGGTTATTGGTCATGAGATGACTCACGGATTTGACGACCAAGGTAGCCAGTACGATGCTTATGGCAATATGGTTAACTGGTGGTCTGAGGAGGATGCAAAGACCTTCAATATGGCAACTAAGAAGTTGGCAGACCAGTTTGATAAGGTAATGATTCGCCCAGACCTCAAGGCTAATGGTCAGCTCACCCTTGGTGAGAACATCGCAGACCAAGGTGGTCTATTGGTAGCTTATGATGCACTAATGAGAGCTACAGAGGGTAAGGAGTATCCAGTGATTGACAACTTCACTATGGCACAGCGCTTCTTCATTGGTTACGCTCGTCTGTGGGGTCAGAATATCACTCCCGAGGAGGAAACTCGCCTCACCAAGGTAGACGTACACAGCCTTGGCAAGCTTAGGGTAAACCAAGCGCTTCGCAATATCCCAGCCTTCTACGAAGCATTTGACGTAAAGGAGGGAGACGCTATGTGGCTTGCTCCAGAGGAGCGAGTTATCGTTTGGTAATGCTTATTACCACTTAGTAAAAACTAGAGAGGTCTGTATCTTAGGGTGCAGACCTCTCTAATTATTTACCGAGGGTAGCAAAGTACCCAAACACCACCAAAGCCCTTTCCCAAAGCATAACCTATGGTAATCTCGCTATTATTGGGTATCTTTGCTGTAAGACAACAAGAAATGAATCTTTAGCTCAGTTGGTTTAGAGCACTACCTTGACAGGGTAGGGGTCGGCAGTTCGAGTCTGCCAAGGTTCACTCAAGCAAGAGAAGAGGCGGGTAGCAGACAATGATTGCCACCTGCCTCTCCTCTTTTTCTTTTCCATCAATGGCTCTTCTCTGGTATGTTTCTCTTAAAACTCCTACTTGGGGAATTATAGGACTTAAATGAATGTGTATTAGGTAGTGCGGTGGGAAAAGTGTAAATTTGCGTCTACGTAATATAAGGAATATATGGCAAGAAAAAAGAAAGCGCCCGTAATAGTAGAGGGAGTAAAGATAGAGAAGATGGCAGGCGAAGGTAAGTGTATCGGACACCTACCTGATGAGCGTGCGGTATTTGTCCCCTACTCTGCTCCGGGTGATATACTAAACATCCGCTTGGGCAGAAGCCGTAAAGCGTATGCAGAAGGGGTGATAGCGGATATTGTAGAACCATCGCCCGAGAGAGTGGAGCCTAGGTGCGAACACTTTACCATTTGTGGAGGCTGTAAGTGGCAACACCTCCCCTACTCTATGCAGCTGGAGGGGAAACAGCAACAAGTCTATGATCAGCTGGAGCGTATCGGACACCTTGCGATAGAGGATAAAAGACCGATACTCGGGGCAGAGCAAATATATAACTATCGCAATAAGCTTGAGTACACCTTCTCTAACCGCAGATGGCTGACTAGTGAGGAGTTGGATATGAATAACGATGAAGCCAACGTGCACTCTATGGATGGACTAGGGTTCCATATCCCAGGCATGTTCGACAAAGTACTGGACATCAAGGCGTGTCACCTACAAGGGGAGATCAGTAATCGCATCCGTCTATTTATCAAGGACTATTGCCAGAGTCACAAGGGGTATGAGTTTTACAACCTCCGCAACCACGAGGGCTTTATGCGCACGCTGATGATTAGGACGAGTTCTTTAGGAGAGCTGATGGTGGTGGTTGTATTCGCAAATGAAGCAGAAACTAAGCGCATAGCTCTACTCTCTGCTATTAGGGAGCAGTTTCCTGAAATCACCTCCCTGATGTATGTTATTAATACTAAGCTCAATGATTCGTTTGGCGACCTTGAGGTACTCCCATTCGCTGGGGAAGACCATATTTGGGAGGAAATGGAGGGGCTTAAGTACAAAATTGGGCCAAAGAGTTTTTACCAAACTAATAGTCGACAGGCTCTTCACCTCTATGAGCAAGTGAGGGAGCTAGCACAGCTTAAGGGAGATGAACTCGTCTATGACCTATACACTGGCACAGGTACCATTGCCTCTTTTGTCAGTCGTAACGCAAAAAAGGTCATCGGTATAGAGTATGTACCAGAAGCTATAGAGGATGCTCGAACCAATATGGCTGTAAATGGTTTAGATAATATGGAGTTCTTCGCTGGGGATATGAAAGATATCCTTACCGATGACTTCATAGCAGAGCACGGTCATCCAGACTTACTCATTACCGACCCACCAAGGGCTGGTATGCACGCTGATGTGGTGGCTACGATTCTGCGGACCGCTCCGAAACGTATCGTATACGTAAGCTGCAACCCTGCTACTCAGGCTCGAGATGTAGAGATGATGGCAGAGGATTATAATGTAATAGTGACACAGCCAGTGGATATGTTTCCACATACAAGCCATGTAGAGAATATCCTTCTCCTAGAGCGCAAGTGAAGCTGTGGCACAGTTATTGCCCAATAAACTTAGTGGACGTATAGTCCCTAAGCACTACGACTTAGAAAGTATAACATTAAATAGATAGAATTCTTGAAGACAAAGAATAGCACAACGACTGCTCTCGTAGAGACAATCGTGGAGGGAATAAGGGAGAAAAAAGGTAAGCATATTACCATACTAGACATGGGTGGAATAGATGATGCTTTCTGCGACTACATGGTAGTGGCAGAAGGCAATACTCCTACTCAGGTCAATGCGCTAGAGGACTCTGTATGGGATACCGTACAGAAAAAACTAGGGGACAAACCCATACATACCCATATAGGTGGCGGCGAGTGGATTGCTATGGACTATGTGGATGTAATGGTACATCTATTTGTGCCAGAGCAACGTAAATATTACGGGCTGGAGCAGATGTGGGCCGATGCCAAGCAAACATCCCTCCCCGATGAAGATTGATAGACTTGGTAATAAGGTAGCTAATACATGAGCAATAATAACTCAAAGAAGCAAATGCCCAATAATACCCCTCCACGTTTCCCCAAACGCAAGAGAGGAGGACTGGCATGGCTATATGCCCTCATGTTCCTTTCTATTATTGGAATATTTCTATTCTCCAGAAGTGATTCGGGAGAGAAAGTAGAGTGGAGTCGCTTCCAATCGATGCTCCAGAAAGATCTTTTCGAGGAGGTCACCGTTTACAGTACTCAAGGCAATGTCGTGGCAGTAGTAAAGAAGAAGGCTGAAAAGGAAGCCGAGAGCTATGGCATATCATCCAGCAGGAGCGAAGGAGCACGCACAGCTCTACTGCAAAGGGTTGAGATAGAGTCTCAGATTCCTGGTGCTAACGCATTCAACGACCTCTATCAAAGCATTATGGCTAGCGATAAGCCTATTGATGCCAAGGTCTCTTATGTCAATAGCTCCAATGGATTACTAACTGTACTACTCAACTTCCTACCCTTTGTCCTACTCATCCTTTTCTGGGTGTGGATGAGTCGTCGCATGATGAGTGGTGGCGGCAACTCTGGCGGAGGAGGTGGTATATTCAATGTAGGTAAGTCTAAGGCACAACTCTTCGACACAGAGAATAAGGTCAATGTAACCTTTAAAGATGTCGCTGGCTTGAGTGGGGCAAAGCAGGAGGTAGAAGAGATAGTACACTTCCTCAAGGAGCCTCAGAAATATACCGAGTTAGGTGGTAAGATACCCAAGGGCGCACTTCTAGTAGGGCCTCCTGGTACAGGTAAGACGTTACTAGCGAAGGCAGTAGCAGGAGAGGCTGGTGTACCTTTCTTCTCTCTCTCTGGTTCCGACTTCGTAGAGATGTTTGTGGGGGTTGGTGCATCACGAGTACGCGATCTATTTAAGAAAGCCAAGGAGAAGTCGCCTTGCATCATCTTTATCGATGAGATAGATGCTATAGGTAGAGCGCGAAGCAAGAATGCCGGGTTTAGTGGTAATGACGAGCGCGAGAATACCCTCAACCAACTACTCACAGAGATGGATGGCTTCGGAACCAATAGCGGTGTCATCATACTTGCCGCTACCAACCGAGTAGATATCCTAGACAAGGCCTTGCTCCGTGCGGGACGATTTGACCGCCAGATCAGTGTTGAGCTACCCGATGTACATGAGCGTAAAGAGATATTCCAGGTACACATGAGGGCTCTAAAGATGGACGAATCGGTAGATATCGATTTACTCGCTCGCCAGACCCCTGGTTTCTCTGGTGCGGATATCGCCAACGTATGTAACGAAGCCGCTCTACATGCAGCACGCTCCAATAAGAAGGTTATCCAAAGTAGCGACTTCATGAGCGCTATTGATAGGATTGTAGGTGGTCTGGAAAAGAAGACTAAGATTACTACTGAGGAGGAGAAGAAGGCTATCGCTATCCACGAAGCTGGGCACGCTACAGTAAGCTGGCTATTGGAGCATGCCAATCCGCTTATCAAGGTAACCATTGTACCCCGTGGACGCGCACTTGGTGCCGCTTGGTACCTACCTGAAGAACGACAGATTACGACTACAGAGCAATTGCTAGACGAGATGTGTGCTACTCTTGGAGGGCGTGCAGCTGAGTATATCACCTTCGGTAAGATATCTACTGGTGCAGCCAACGACCTCATGAAGGTGACACGTATGGCACAGGCTATGGTGACCTACTTTGGTATGAGTGAGAAGCTCCCGAACATCAACTATGAGGACAACCAGAACGAATATGGTTTCACTAAGCCATACAGTGAGGCAACCTCTAAACTCATCGATGAGGAAGTCCTTTCCATTATCAATACTCAGTATGAACGAGCTAAACAACTGCTTACTGAGCATAAGGAAGGGCATAAGGCTATTGCAGATCTCCTTTACTCTAGAGAGGTAATATTTACAGAGGATGTCGAGAAGATACTCGGCAAACGACCTTGGAAGTCTCGTGCAGATCAGCTACTAGAGAGCGAAAGAGCTGACAACGCAGAGAAGATCGAATCTGAGAGCACAGAGGAATAAGCCCTCCCAAATTGATATGAGGCATCGGGTATAGAAGTGTTCTATTCCCGATGCCTCTTTTATGTCATGGCTATATTATGTATCTTTGGAGGGAGTAATCATAATTAGTAACAATCACTATGTCGCCATACCTAATACTCGGACTACTTATTGGCTATTTTGTCCTGCTCTTTGGGGTCTCCTACTTTTCGGGGCGCAAAGCCAACAATGCAGGCTTCTTTGTAGGGAATAGACAAAACCACTGGCTCATTGTAGCCATTGCCACAATTGGTTCCACCATCAGTGGGGTCACCTTTGTATCTGTCCCTGGAATGGTCTCTGGGGCAGGCTTCTCCTACCTACAGATGGTTTTAGGCTTCGTAGTCGGACAAGCCGTCATCGCTTTCGTCCTATTACCACTTTTCTACCGGCTCAACCTCTTCTCCATCTACGAGTATCTCGACAAGCGATTTGGCATAAGTGCGTACAAGACAGGTGCATGGTTTTTCTTTATCGCCAAAATGCTCGGCGCCTCAGTTCGTATCTTTCTGGTTGTACTTACAATGCAACTATTAGTATTTGACCCACTCGGAAGCCCCTTCTTCATCAATGCCCTTCTTACGGTCTTCCTTGTCTACATCTATACTTTCTTCGGTGGTGTCAAGAGTGTCATAAGCACAGACGTACTCAAGTCTGTTTGCCTTATTCTCTCCGTAGTCCTCAGCATCTACTTTATCTCCGAGGCACTCCAACTCGAATTCGGGAGCTTCACCACTCTTGTCAAAGAGAGCGATATGAGCCGAGTATTCTTCTTAGATGATATTAATGATAAGCGCTTCTTTTGGAAACAATTCCTAGCTGGAGCCTTCACTATGATTGCGACCAACGGACTAGACCAAGACATGATGCAACGCAATCTCAGTTGCAAGAGCTACAAGGAGAGCCAGAAGAATGCAATGCTAAGTATCGCAATGCAGTTGGTGGTCATCACCCTCTTCCTGCTCCTTGGGCTACTCTTATACACCTATGCTGCTCAATTCAATATCGTCCTTCCTGCGAAAGGAGATGAAGTCTTCCCATTCATAGCTACTGGCAACTTCTTTCCAGTAGCCCTGGGTATCGTCTTTATTATTGGACTGATTGCCGCATCCTACTCCGCTGCGGGTTCAGCGCTCACTGCACTTACCACCTCATTTACTATCGATATTCTTGAGGGTAGATCCAAAAGCGAAAGTAACCTCACGAGGCTCCGTAAGCGTGTCCATATTCTTATGGCAGTCATCATGGCACTATGTATCTATGGCTTCAATATCGCCAATAGTACCTCCGTTATCGATGCTGTTTATATCCTTTCGAGCTATACTTATGGCCCGATACTGGGGATGTTTGCTTTTGGCATGATAAGCCATCGTCCAGTTCGAGACCGATGGGTACCAGTCGTAGCGATTCTCTCCCCTATCCTCTGCTTCATCCTCGATCACAACTCCGAAGCATGGTTTGGCGGCTACCGATTCAGCTACGAGATATTAATTATCAACGCCCTCTTCACCATAGTGGGGCTAGCAATGATTAGCAAGTCATATGAAACAGATACTACTCGCTGATAGTGGCTCGACCAAGACTACTTGGAGACTAGGCGCATTGGAACTACGTACCAAAGGTATCAACCCATACTTCACCACAACTACAGAGATCGTCGAACTACTCGAGAAAGAGCTATGCCCCCTCCTCCCTTCCAACACATTCGATGAAATCCACTTCTATGGGGCAGGATGCACCCCAGAAAAGTCTCCCATAGTCTCCTCAGCTCTTCACCAAGTGTTTATAGCACCAGTTATCTCTGTACAATCGGATATGCTCGGGGCTGCAAGGGCACTATGTCAACACCAGCCAGGCGTAGCATGTATACTCGGCACGGGTTCCAACTCCTGTAGCTACGATGGCGAGAATATGGTACAGAATGTATCGCCTCTCGGATATATCCTAGGGGACGAAGGCAGCGGAGCCGTATTAGGTAAGCTCTTCGTTGGCGCAGTATTGAAAAACCAAATGCCTCTTGGGCTTAAGGAACACTTTCTCGAGCACCACAACACCAATCCTGCCGAGCTTATCGACCGTGTCTACCGTCAACCACATCCCAATACCTACCTTGCCTCCTTCGCCCCTTATATAGCACAGCACCTCAATCTACCAGAGGTTTATCATCTGGTTGAAGATGCCTTCCGATGCTTTATTATTCGGAATGTACGACAATACCCTATTGCTTCGTCTACTTCAGTGCACTTTGTAGGTTCAGTCGCCTACCACTTTCAAGCGCCATTGCGCTCAGCATGTGCAAAAGAGCACATCACCATTGGCACCACCGCCAAAGAACCCATAGATGGACTCTATCAATACCATTACCCAATGAACGACTTTATCAAAATAACAGAGAGCTCCTCTCTATATAATAATCTTGAACACAAAGAAGTTGGAGAGATTCTCCGCGAGATCAATCAAGAAGACCATAAGATAGCCGATGCCGTAGCGCAGACGATTCCAGTCCTCCAGAGATTCGTAGAGCAAGCCCTTCCCCGTATAGAGAGAGGTGGGCGTATCTTCTATATAGGTGCTGGCACTAGCGGACGTCTTGGCGTACTAGATGCTTCAGAGATTCCTCCCACCTTTGGTATGCCACCGACTCTTTTCGTAGGGCTCATAGCTGGAGGGGATCACGCACTTCGACATCCGGTTGAGAATGCCGAGGATAGCAAGAATCAAGCTTGGGAAGACCTACAGCAACATAATATAGCTTCGAATGACACCCTTATAGGCATAGCTGCGAGCGGAACCACTCCATTCGTTATCGCAGGGCTACAGGAAGCTCGTAAGCGAGGTATTCTAACGGCTTGTATCACCTCCAATCCTGGAAGTCCTATTACCGAAGCAGCAGAATATGCAATAGTAACCATAGTCGGCCCGGAATATGTTACAGGTAGCTCTCGCATGAAATCGGGGACAGCACAGAAGATGGTACTCAATATGATATCCACCTCTCTAATGATCAAGATGGGACGAGTAGAGGGCAATAGGATGGTGAATATGCAGCTTAGCAATCAAAAACTCATCGATCGAGGCACACGCATGCTAGTAGAAGCTCTAGGTCTTACCTACACGGAAGCCCGTGAGCAACTCATACAGGCAGGCTCTGTTAGAGCTGTATTAGACAAGTATCAGATATAAATGACATTCCCTGTAAGATAATGATAAGGGGTGGATAGGTTGCGCTAACCTATTCACCCCTTACTATATATAATATGTATCCTCTATTACAAGAAGAAGATATAAGCAAGTGTACTTAGAGAGATTATCAACCACAGTGCTACACCTAGCAACATCGCCTTCACACCTACAGACTTCAGCACATCCAAAGATAATCCAGCTCCAATAAAGAATAGTGCTATATTCAGACCATGCTTAGAGATGCTGCTTACTACCTTACCAAACTGAGGGTAGTCCTGAAGAAGGAAAGTATTAATCAGCATAGCTAGTATAAAGAAGAAGATAAACTTTGGCACAGAAATCCTCTGGTCTTTCTTCTTGAATATCCAAGCCGTTACCAAGGCTAGTGGCATAATCCAAAGTGCTCTCGTTAGTTTCACGGTAGTCGCAATCCTAAGTGCCTCGTCACCGTAAGCTTCGCCTGCACCCACTACCGAACTGGTATCATGAATTGCAATTGCAGCCCAAAGACCGAAGTCGGCTTGGCTCATACCTATCGCTCTACCTATAGGCGGGAAGATAAAGAGTGCCACTGCATTAAGGATAAAAATCACACCAAGAGCCACAGACATCTGACCACTCTTAGCATCTACTACTGGTCCCACTGCAGCAATAGCGCTACCGCCACAGATAGCAGTACCCGAACTAATCAAGTAGCCAGTCTTATAGTCCACCTTAAATACATACTTTGCCAATAGCCATCCTAGTACCATTGTCCCAATCACAGAAGCAATGGTAAAGAGCATACCTTCTTTTCCCGACTCCAGCGAAGCATATAAATTCATTCCGAAACCAAGACCCACTACTGAGTACTGAAGTAAATACTTACTCATAGACTTATTGAGCTTCGGATTCACATTACCGAAGGTCAATGCAATGACCAAACCCATAAGAAGGGCTACAGGAGGGGTAATCCAACTACCGAGTCTCTCCAACCCAGGTATATATGTACATGCTAGTCCAAGTACGACTATTGCAATCAAAGTATAATAGATTATATGCTTATATCTTTCCATAACTTACAAATTAAGAGGGGTGACTCGTCATGAACTTGACAGCCACCCCTCAAATGTCTATACTCTAAAGAGACAAGTAATACAATTACTTACCCTCTAGCTTCTCACGTAGTTCTGCGAGTGCATCGATATCACCAAGGGTAGACTTCTCGGCCTGTGTAGCATCCTGACGGATAGCCTCACGAGTAGCCTGCTTTGCAGCACGCTCCTCTTGGCGAGCACCCTTCTCCTTATCCTCACGGATACGGCTGTGGCTTAGGATAATGCGCTTTGACTCGCTATTAAACTCAATAACCTTGAACTCTAAAGTCTCGCCCTGCTGAGCCTGAGAGCCATCCTCCTTAGTGAGGTGCTTAGGAGTAGCGAAGCCCTCAATACCATGAGGAAGCTCTACTACTGCACCACGATCAAGAAGCTCTACAATCTTACCCTCGTGGATAGTACCTACAGAGAATACACTACCTAGGTTCTCCCATGGGTCAGTCTCAGTCTGCTTGTGACCAAGGCTTAGACGGCGATTCTCCTTATCAATCTCAAGTACCATTACCTCGATTGGATCGCCAATCTTAGTAAACTCACTTGGATGCTTGATTCTCTTAGTCCAAGAAAGGTCGCTGATATGGATTAGACCATCAATACCATCCTCAAACTCTACGAAGATACCGAAGTTAGTGAAGTTACGAACCCTTGCTGTGTGGCGTGAACCTACTGGATACTGGTTCTCAATAGCCTCCCATGGATCTGGAGTAAGCTGCTTGATACCTAGGCTCATCTTACGCTCCTCACGGTCTAGAGTAAGGATCTGAGCCTCTACCTTTTCACCTACCTTTAGGATATCGTGTGGGCTACGTACGTGCTGAGTCCAAGACATCTCACTTACGTGGATAAGACCCTCAACACCTGGAAGCACCTCTACAAATGCACCATACTCAGTGATAACAACCACAGTACCCTCTACCTTGTCACCTACAGTGAGGTTCTCATCAAGGCTATCCCATGGATGTGGGGTAAGCTGCTTAAGACCAAGTGCGATACGATTGCGCTCCTCATCAAAGTCTAGGATAACCACATTGATCTTCTCGTCTAGGGTTACCACCTCCTCTGGAGTACGGATACGGCCCCAAGATAGGTCAGTGATGTGGATAAGACCATCTACACCACCAAGATCTATAAATGCACCATAAGGAACGATATTCTTGACAGTACCCTCAAGTACCTGACCCTTCTCAAGCTTAGAGATAATCTCAGACCTCTGAGCCTCTAGCTCCTCCTCGATCAGTGCCTTGTGTGATACCACTACATTCTTGTACTCCTCATTAACCTTGATGATACGGAATTCCATAGTCTTATCTACGAACTCATCAAAGTCACGGATAGGCTTAACATCGATCTGCGAACCTGGCAAGAAAGCCTCGATACCGAAGATCTCTACAATCATACCACCACGGGTACGATTCTTGATGTAACCCTTAACAACCTCCTGATTCTCCATAGCCTCATTGACACGCTCCCAAGCACGAGCAGCGCATGCCTTGCGGTGAGAAAGAATCAGCTGACCATCCTTATTCTCTTGTACCTCAACGAATACCTCTACCTCATCACCTACTGCTAGGTCTGGGTTGTAACGGAACTCATTAGCTGATACAACGCCAAAGGACTTAAAACCTACGTCGACAATCACTTCGCGCTTGCTGATAGACTTGATTGTACCCTTTACAATCTCGCCCTCAGATACTTCTCCCATAGTAGCAGCGTACTGCTCCTCCATCTTCTTGATGCTCTCGGGAGACTCCTCCGTAGCACGCTCGAAGCTGTCCCAATCGAAACCCTCAAGAGGCTTCACTTCTTCGTAGTAATTCTTCATTTAAAAACTGGTGAATAAAATAATGTTACTATCTCTATCCCAACCTCATAGGTCGAGACATCTCTCGAGCCATACACCCTCGGTTATCCTCCGGATATAGACTTCCGCAAAGATACAAAAAACTTTCAGTCCCACAATAAGTTACATTACTTTTTCATCAACACCCCATAACCAATATACATAACCAATAGATACGCCTCTATATACTCGCCAAAAATACTATGGCCTAGATTCCGCAAAGTGTGCT